>NBMF01000064.1 GCA_002084825.1 Fusobacteriia bacterium 4572_74 | reverse complement strand
TGAAAAACCATATATTCTGATCCCATCTTAATGGAGTCTAAAAACTCCTCCCTGTAAAAATCAATCAGTCTTTGACGTCCCCATCCTCCATAAACTTCTACAGCATTTTCTAAACTTTCGAATTCTTTTATCAATTCCACCTCATCTTCCAGCCACATATGCAGCCAAGATGGAAAATATAATAAATGATGTCCGATTGGTTTTACTATCTCTATATTTTCAGGTTTATAAAACCCTCCTGTCATAGTTTCAATACCATCTAATTGATATTTTTGTAAAATTTTATTTAAATCATTCCATCCATCTCCTATTTGTTTGAGAAGATTGTCAGATGCTGTAAAACTAAGTAATTTTTTCATACTTATCTCCTTGTAATATATTATTTTCTTTAAGATGTTTTTCTATGGAGTTTAAAACATTTCTTTTATCCAAACTCCACCTAGGTTCAATAAGAGTTTCTCGGCTCCCGTCCCCAGTCAGTCTGTGGATCACCATATCTTTATCTAAAATTTTGATACTTTTTCCTATTAGATCTATATACTCCTCCTTTGTCAGAATATGAAAATTTGTTTCTATATATAATTTTTCCAAATTTGTATTTTGAATTATATGTAAAAGATGAAATTTTACTCCCCATACTTTTTTATTGACAATATATTTTATAGAGGTTAACATAGTTTTAGGACTTTCATTTGGAAGTCCTAAAATAATATGAGCAACAACCTTTATATTTTTATTATTTAACTTTTCTATCATATCATCAAATACTTGTAATTTCCAACCTCGATTTATTTCTACAGCTGTTTTTTCATCTGTAGTCTGCAAACCTAATTCTATCCATAAAAAAGTTTTATTATTAAGTTCTTCCAATAAATCTAAGATACTATCATCTATACAATCTGGTCTAGTAGCTATAGCTAGCCCCACTACTCTAGGATGAGAAAGTGCTTCCTCATATTTTTTTTTTAAATATTCTAAATCTCCATATGTACTTGTAAAATTTTGAAAATAAGCAATAACATTTCCATGGGGAAATTTTTTACTAATCAACTCCAATTGTTCCTCAATTTGATCTGTTATACTTTTTTTTCTAGAACCTGCAAATTCTCCACTCCCACTTTCACTACAAAATATACATCCTTTTTTACTTAACGTCCCATCTCTATTAGGGCAGGTAAATCCTCCATCCAAAGAAACTTTATATACTTTCTCTCCAAATTTTTTTCTTAAAAAATAGTTTAACGAATTATATCTTTTCTCTCCCCATCTCATCTTGTATTCTCAACTCCTATCTATTTATTCTCTCATTATATCATGTATTTAGTTATATCTATTTTTATTCTAAAAAATATGGTAAAATTATAAGCAGATAAAATTTACGAGGTGACAAATATGAGCACAAAAATTTTCTTAATTAGACATGGAGAAACTATTTGGAATACTAGAAAATTAATACAAGGTCAGTTAGATAGCCCCTTAACAGACAACGGTATTCGTCAATCTAACCTTTTATCCCAAAGGATGAAAAAAATAAATCCAGATATAATCTATACCAGTGATTTAAAGAGAGCCGTTGATACAGCAAACATAATAAATCAACATATAAATAAAGATATAGTTGAAATCTCTGGAATTAGAGAAAGACATTGGGGAGTATTTCAAGGTGCTAATTGGCCCAAAATTAAGAACTTTTTTCCTACTCAATATAAATACTATAGAAATGACAGTAAAAATTATATAATTCCAAATGGAGAATCTTATAATCAAGTTACTAAAAGAACTATGAAGTGTCTTGTGGATATTATCAAAAATCATAAAAACCAAAAGATAGTCATAGTTACACATGGTGGTGTGATCAGTCCATTAATCAGAGATTTACTATGTATTCCATATGAAACACATAGAAAATTTATGATCTCTAACACCAGTATAACCAAGTTGATTTATAATGATTTTGGATTTTCCATAGTTTCTTTAGGGGATATAGCACATCTAGAAGGGGAAGAAAAAATATTAGATGAATTGAAAGAAAATTAAATACAAGGAGGAGTTATGAACGCAATCAAAACATTTTTATTAATGATCACTATGACATTGATATTATTATTTATAGGAGGAGCTATTGGGGGACGGAATGGTGCTATGTTTGCTTTAATTTTTTCTTTTGGTATAAATATGATAAGTTATTGGAATAGTGATAAAATAGTTCTTAAAATGTATAAGGCACAAGAGGTAGAAAAAAATTCTGAAGTATACTCTATAGTAAGGGAGTTAGCAGAAAGAGCTGTTCTTCCTATGCCAAAAGTATATATGATCAATCAGTCACAACCAAATGCATTTGCAACAGGAAGAAATTCAAAACATGCAGCAGTGGCGGTAACTCGTGGAATTACAGAAATTTTAGGTAGGAATGAACTAAAAGGTGTTTTAGCTCATGAATTAGGTCATGTACATAATAAAGATATCTTAATTGGAACTCTTGCTGCATCCTTTGCTGGAGCCATTGCATATCTAGCTACTATGGCAAAATGGGCTGCTATATTTGGTGGTAGAGATGACGAGGATAAAAATCCTATAGCTCTTATTGGAATAGCTATATTTGCCCCAATGGCAGCAATGTTAGTTCAGATGGCAATTTCACGTACTCGTGAATATAAAGCTGATAGATATGGAGGAAAATTAGCAGGAAATCCATTATATCTAGCCAATGCACTGGAAAAATTAGAAATGTGGAGCACAAGAACACCTATGGATGCTAAGCCAGCAACTGCACATATGTTTATTGTAAATCCATTAAAGGGACAGAATATGGCAAAATTATTTAGCACTCATCCATCTACAAAGGACAGAATAGCAAAATTAGAAGAACAAGCTAGACAGAGATAAATATATATATAATAAAAGAACGTCTTTTAAGGACGTTCTTTTTATTGCCTCTTTATCCTAATCATGTTACAATTTAATCTGGTAAAATTAATAATTATATAGGAGAAATAAATTGAATAGTAAAAAACAAAAAAAATTTCATTTGAGAAATCCACATTCAGGAAAATATAATTTTAAGTCCCTCATAGAAAGCTCTAAAGGATTAAAAAAATATATAAAAAATAACCCAAGTGGGGATAATACAATTGATTTTGGAGATGAAAGAGCAGTTCTAGAATTGAATAAAGCTCTGTTAAAAACTTATTATGGTATTGAAAACTGGGATATTCCAAAGGGATTTTTATGCCCTCCTATTCCAGGGAGAGCAGATTATATCCACCATATTTCAGATCTATTACCAAATTCTAAAAAAAATCTTAAAGTTTTGGATATTGGAACAGGTGCAAACTGTATCTATCCGATTATTGGAAATAAATCTTATGGTTGGAAATTTATAGCTTCAGATATTGATCCTATCTCAGTAGAAAATGCAAATAAAATAATTAAAAAAAATCATTTAGAAAATAGTATAGTTATCAAACTTCAAACTGATAAAAATAATTTCTTTAAAGGGATTATAGATGAAGAATATGTAGATATAACTATGTGTAACCCACCATTTCACGCATCTTTAAAAGAAGCATTATCTGCTAACAAACAAAAAAGAAATAATTTAAATAAAACTAGACTCTCTAATTTAAATGAAAAACTAAACTTTGGAGGTCAAAAAGCGGAACTTTGGTGCAAAGGAGGAGAGATTCTATTTTTGAAAAAAATGGCTAGAGAAAGTCTTTTATTTTCAAACAAAGTGGGATATTTTACTTCTCTTGTATCTAAGGGAGAAAATGTAAAACCTATGGAAAAGATCTTAAGAAAATTAGGTGTATCGAATATTAGGGTTATAGAGATGATTCATGGAAATAAAATATCTAGAATTATTGCTTGGACCTTTAACTCAGGGGGAAAAGGATAATATTATTTTTAAAAAGAGTCTTATAAGGTTCTTTTTTTAGCAACGTCAGTTACTTTTTTATTTTTTGTAGAATTAAAAAATAAATGATATAAACTATAGAAGCAGTAGATAAAAAATAGGAGTGATTTAGAATGAAAAAAAAATTAATAAAACAAGAATAATATTAAGATTATAGATGCTAGAGGGAAAATTTATAAGTTAGGACATATCCCGGGAGCTATTGAAATAAATTGGAAATCTCTATCAAATATGTCGGCTGAATTTGGATCTGAAAAATGGGGAACAGTATTAGAAATAGATGATTTATCAAAAAAATTAAATAAATTAGGAATAAAATCAACAAATGAAATTGTAGTTTATAGTAAAACACGTGGTGGCTGGGGAGAAGATGGCCGTATATACTGGTCTTTACAAATGGCAGGATTTAAAAATATTCATATATTGGATGGTGGAATAGAAAAATGGAAAAGTGAAAGTAGAAAGACCACTTTCTTTAAAACAAAATATCCTGAAGTGACTAATTCTATAGTTAAATGGGATAATAGTAGAAATATAACAACTGATCAATTAATCAAAGAATTTAGCAACTTAATTATAATAGATTCTAGAGAAATAAATGAATATTTAGGAGCCACTAAGTTTGGAGAAGCTAGAGGTGGGCATATTCCAGGGGCTATCAGTATTCCGTTTAATTTGTTTTTGGAAAAAAATGGAACTCTAAAGGATTTTAAAATTATAGAAAAAATATTAAAATCAAAGGGGATTGAAAATAAAAATATAAAGATAGTAACTTATTGTACAGCTGGAATAAGATCTGCTCATATGCAAGTTGTTTTAGAAAATTTAGGTTATAATGCAAGGAATTATGATACTTCATTTTATAGATGGGCAGCCTTAAAAACATTAAAAATAGAAAATTAAATATTATTAAAGAGATATATTTCTTATATTTTATAAGATTAAATCTCTTTTTTTTTATATTTTTTTATGAGGTGATTTATTTTGACATAGTGTTATTTTATTTGTTTTATAAATTTAAAAAAATATTGATTTTATTTAACTCAATTGAGATATATCCCTATACAATATAGTGGGATATAATTTTGAATTTATGTTATTATATATATGTTTTCAAGGATCTAAATATATTATTTTTGAATGTTTTTGATGTTTTTTGAAAGAAAATGATTGATTTATATTTACAAGTATAATATAATACTTGCAGGTGATGTAAAATGATACAAATAAAGCGAGAAGAGATAATAAAGTCAATATTAGAAATAAAAAAAACAGTAACTTTAAAAGAATTAATAGAAAAATTAAAAACATCTGAATCAACAATTAGAAGAGATTTAGCAAGGATGGAAGAAAACGGAATTTTAACTAGAGTACATGGAGGAGCTAGTATATCTAGTATCTCCTATGAAGAGGATTTAATTTCTAAAATCAATCAAAATAATGGTGCTAAAGAGGACATAGCCTTCCTTGCTTCTACCTATATAAAGGAAAATGACTGTATATTTTTAGATGCTGGAACAACTACTGAATATCTTATAAAACATATGAGATCAAAAGATGTTACTGTAGTAACTAACGGGATCCATCATATAAAGGAACTATCTAAATATAAGATAAAAAGTTATTTTACAGGTGGAGCATTAAAACATAAAACAGGTGCATTAATTGGAAAAGATGCATTGAAGACTATTGAAAGCTACAACTATGATATATCATTTATAGGCTCAAATTCTATAGATATAAAAACTGGACTGACAACTCCAGACCCAGATGAGGCCCTTATAAAAGAAAGGGTTATTCAAAATTCTAAAGTTTCATATATATTGGCAGATCATACTAAATTTAATAAAATATCTTTTTCAAAATTTGGAAATTTAAAAGAAGTAAAAATAATTACAGATACCATTATAGATGAAAGATATCGTAGCATAAAAACAATTGAGGAGGTCATAAAATGATCTATACATTAACGTTAAATCCATCTATAGACTATATAATAAATGTAGAAAATTTTGTTCCGGGGAGTATAAATCTCACAAAATCAGAATATAAATTACCAGGGGGAAAGGGAATAAACGTGAGTCAAGTCCTAACTAATTTACAAACTCCTAATACAACATTAGGATTTATAGGAGGATTTACAGGAGATTTTATAAAAAGATCTTTGGATAAAAATAAAATAAATCATGACTTTATAGAAGTTGAAGGTGATACTAGAATAAATATAAAGATGAAAGATATCAATAATGAGAGCGAAATAAATGGAAATTCACCGGAGATATCATCAGAAGCATTAAAAAATTTAAAAGAAAAATTAGGATCATTGATATCTGGAGATACCTTAGTTCTCTCTGGCAGTGTACCAAAATCAATAAGTTCAACTATATATAAAGATATTATGAACGATACTCCTTATGGAGTGAAAATTATATTAGATGCCAAAAATGAGGCTCTACTAGAGGGTATAAAGGGAAAACCATATATGATAAAACCTAATACCCATGAATTAGGGGATATATTTGATATAAAATTAAACTCTATAGAAGATACAATTTTTTACGGTAAAAAATTACTTGATTTAGGAGCCCAAAACATAATTGTTTCCATGGCTGGAGATGGTGCACTTCTTATTACTCCTACTGCCTCATATATAGCTAGTGCTCCAAAAGGAGAATTAGTGAATTCAGTAGGTGCAGGTGATTCTTTAATAGCCGGCTTTACCTGCGGTGTTTATAAGGGCCTAAATATTATAGAATCATTTAAATTAGGCATTGCATGTGGAAGTGCATCAGCATTTTCAGAAAATTTGTGTACTCAAATAGAAGTAGATAAATTGTTAAAAGAAGTTAAAATAGAACAAATTATAAAACAATCATAGAAGTAAAAGTTTAATTATTAATTTCGTCATAGGCGATAAGGGGGAAGGATATGAAAATTACAGATTTAATAAATGAAAGCAGCATTACTTTAGGTTTAAAAGGGGCAAACAAAAATGAAGTTATTACTGAATTATGCAAACTACACTATAAAAATAATAACATCAATGATTTAGAAGGATACATGAAAGATATCTTAAAAAGAGAAGCTCAAAGTTCAACAGGGTTAGAGGAGGGGATAGCTATTCCCCATGCAAAATCTAAATATGTTATCAATCCATCTTTAGTATTAGGAATTTCAAAAGATGGAATAGACTACGATTCTTTAGATGGAGAACCTAGTAATTTATTTTTCATGATAGCAGCTCCAGAAAACACAAGTGATACACATATAGAAACACTGTCTAAATTAACTACATTTTTAATTGATGATGACTTCAGAAAATCTATTTTAAATGCTAAAACTCCTAAAAAAATAATCTCTTTAATCAATAAAAAAGAGATAGAAGAGGACAAAGATATAAATTTAGAAGTAGAAGCAATCAATGGAAGTATCTTAGCAGTAACTGGATGTCCTACAGGAATAGCTCATACATATATGGCAGCAGATGCACTGAAGAAAAAAGCTGTGGAGATGGGAGTAAATATAAAAGTAGAAACTAACGGCTCTACAGGGATAAAGAATAAACTTACAAGCGAAGAGATCAGTAATGCTTCTGGTATTATCGTAGCTGCTGATAAAGCTGTAGAAATGGATAGATTTGATGGAAAACCAGTACTTATTGTTCCTGTAAAAGATGGAATAAAAAGACCGGAAGAACTCATTAACGATGCTCCTAAAGCTCCTATATATAGAGCAAACCAAAAAAATAAATCTAATAATACTCCTAAAAGAAGTGGATTTTATAAGCATCTAATGAATGGAGTATCAAATATGTTGCCATTTGTTGTAGGAGGTGGAATTTTAATAGCTGTCTCATTTATGTTTGGGATAAAAGCATTCGATCCTACAGATCCTAATTTTAATAAATTTGCGAAATTTTTGATGGATATAGGTGGTGGTGGTGCATTTGCATTAATGATTCCAATTTTAGCAGGTTTTATAGGAATGAGTATTGCAGATAGGCCTGGATTTATGCCTGCAATGGTTGGTGGAATGATGGCTAATGCTAACGGTGGCGGATTTTTAGGTGGATTATTAGCAGGTTTTATTGGTGGTTATGTAGTTAACTTCATAAAAAAATTAACTTCTAATATGCCAGAATCTATGGAAGGATTAAAACCAATATTAATCTTCCCTGTGTTAGGATTATTTATCACAGGTGGAATAATGACAATTATATTAGGGCCTATTGCTTCTATAAATAATGGAATGGTAGTTTTTCTTAATGGATTAGGATCAAGTAATTTAATAGTATTAGGGATAATATTAGGTGGAATGATGGCAGTAGATATGGGTGGGCCTGTCACATTTACTTTTGGTATCGTAGCTATTGCTTCTGGAAATTATGCTCCCCATGCAGCTGTTATGGCTGGAGGAATGGTGCCACCATTAGGGATAGCTATAGCTACAATATTATTTAAAAATAAATTTACAGTTGAAGAAAGAGATTTAAAAAGCAGCATGACGTTGCATCTAAAAGAGATTTAAAAAGCAGCATGACGTTGCATCTAGACAGGCACAATATAGATTTTAATAAGTCTTTATTTTTTAATAAATTTTGCGGATTTAATACCCTAAATAATAATAAAAAGTGTCGAGAATTTCTCGACACTTTTTTTAGATCTCTAGACGTAACGTTGTTTATTTTCCATCCCATGGTTTTATTACTTTTTTTCTAACTTCTATCTTCTCACTTGTTGATAATTGATAGTATCCATCTACAATTCCACTATCAAATCCACCATATTCTGGATTTGGTAAAACTATGAATTTAGTTCCATAGTCATCTTTCATATTTTCTACATGGTTTCTTCTCTCTATATTTAATTTATGATGAACCACACTATCAAAATCATCTAAATTATCTCCACCTAAGAGAACTATTGTATATCCTTTATCTTCTATACTCTTTAATCTTGGTGCTTTATTCGATGTGGTAGTTTTCCCTAGCACATGTTCTTCATCTACAAAAAGAGCTCCTATATTTTTTAAATTTTCTATTGTTGGTTGTGTTAAATTGACATTTCTATTTGAAACATAAAAAACTTCAAAACCTAATTCTTTTGCAGTTTTTATAAAATCTACAGATCCAGGTATTTCTGTTGCCTGTTTTGCATTTACCCATCTTGCCCAATCTTTGGGGCTATATAGTTTATGATTAACAGCCTGCCAAGCAGCAAATGCACTATTATCTAATACCGTTTCATCTAAATCTAACACTACAGCTAATTTTTTATTTTTATTTTTTGGATCTTTTATTATCTCTTTTAAATAAGATTCTCCAGAGTTATAAGCTTGATGAGCTAATGCTCTATATTCTCCTGAATCTCTTATCCCTAATTTTTTCAGCTGGTTCAGATAATATTGATTTTGTTGTTGTACAAGCTGTCCCCAATGCTAATAATACTACAATTAATAAGATTTTCTTTTTCATTCTTACCTCCTATAAACTTAAACTTTAATTAAGTATAACATAAGAAAAAATGATTTTCAATAAGATAGTTCTCTATGATAAAATAAAAGAGAAATAAATTTATTGAAAATTAAAATCAAATTACATATTATGGTAAATATCTTTGAACTTTAGTTAATTATAATATATACTATATTTATAAAAAAAACAATATAGGAGGGTTAAAAGATGAGAGAAAATAAAAAAATAAAAATGAAAAAGTATTTCTTTGCCTTATGGATTTAAATAACTTTAAAGGGGTAAATGATAATTCCGGTCATTTTGTGGGAGATGAAGCTCTTATAAGGGTGGCTGGGGTATTAAAAAATCTATTTTCTAATAGGGGGAAAGTTGGGAGATTTAGAGGAGATGAATTTCTCTGTGGAATAGCCAATGTCTCTAAAAAAACAGTGATTGAATTAGCTGAAAAAATTGTAGATGAAATCGATAATCTAGACATTTATTGCAATTCTTCTTGAAGATCCAGCAAAATTTTTACAGCTTCATCTGGTTTTTTTGTGAAATTAGTAAATTTAGTTTCAATTTCTAAAAGGATATAAATATCATTTTTAAAATGACATTTTAGTCCTTCCAATAGATAACAAGCTCCTAAGATCTCTAATTCTTCTATGGAATTTGTCATAATTTTTTCACATTTTATTTTATCTATTTGTTCTTTAAATGTTCCAAAATTTTTATACATGATTCTTTCAATCTCATTTTTTTTGTAATTAATATTTTTTGACCTGTTTCAGCCAGAGATTCACCATTTTTTAAAAAATTTATCTCTGTGCCTAAATCAAATGCAAAACCTATTAAAGTTTTATGTTCTAACATCTTCTCTAAAAAATCTAAATTTCCTTTACCAATCTCATCAGAAATTAAAAATCATATATTTTCTAAAACTTCCCCTACTCCTCCACTGAAAGAAACTCCTCTAACTACACAGGCAGCAATGGCATCTAATTCATACATAAATCCAATATTATTTGTAGCTGATCCAATTCTTCCTGCTTCTAAAAATCCACCAATAGCAAATATGTTTTTACCAAATTTAGTTTTATTCCATAATACCCAAGTAATAACAATTGCAATAGTAACATAGATTATCAGGTATGAAAACCGATATCCTGACATCTTAAAAAATCCTTAGATTACTCCTGATTTCCTTTCTCTCATTCCAAAAATAGATTCTACTATTTCTGTTCTTTTAGCTCCTACTAAACCTGCTATACCTAGTATCTCTCCTTTACGTAATTTAAAGTTTATATCTTTAAAAGAAGGCTGTTGTTTAGCAGTAAAATCTTTTATTTCCAAGATTACTTCTTTAGGAATATTGGTTCTAAGAGGAAATCTTTCACTTAGATCTCTTCTAAGTCATATATTATCCATAACATTTCTCTGTAATACTTGATTTAACTCTTGATGAACCATGGAAACACCGTTATCTGAATAGTAACTTTGTCTAGAGCTTTCACCCCTGGAAATTTCTTGGTTATTTCCTTCATCTCCAAAAGAAATTTTTCTTCCATCTTTATTTAAGTCCCATTTATCACTATTAGCCATCCAATGTTTCGCAATAAGTTCTCCTTGAATTACTCCTGCTGCCTTAAAATCTGTTCCTACATAGTATGTTCTATCATATGAATTTAAATCTTTTTGAGATTTGTGAATCTACTAATTCTAATTTAATTTCTTTTTCACTTGAGATTCTGTCTAGATTTTATCTCAATATAGCCATAAAGTTATCATCAAACTTATAAATTGCTACTCCAATCTTAGGTGTACTCTTACTTTCTGTTACTGCTGTTTTGTCATTTCCACCACAAGTTGTTATTGCACTGATCATAGCCATTACTGCAAATATTTTTTTCATATAAATCCCCCTAAATTTTATTTTTTAAAATTACCTTTAATTAAATTTACTCTATGATTTGAAAAATGTCGAATCTTTTTTAACTAAGTTAATTTCATATATATATATATTGAATATAGTGAAATAATTGTTACTATAGTGTATAAATAATATTTCAATAGGAGGAAATAAAAATGGCAAAAATTAAAAGAGTAGGAATATCTAAAAAAATTTAAAAATAAAAAAGATCGCAGATTAATTTGAATCTGTGATCTTTTTTATTTTTAAGAAAATTATAAATTCAAAGAAGGATTTTTTATCCTGCATTTAATCCCTTATCTTTAAATATTTGCCTAGCTTCTCTCATCTCTTCTACAGTAGGTTCCTTCATATTTTTTAATGGATATTCAAGATTCATCTCTTCCCACTTATACGTTCCAAGTTGATGAAATGGTAATAATTCAATTTTTTCTACATTTTTTAATTTAGAAACATAATTTGCCAATTTTTCTAAATTTTCCTTTTTATCTGTTATTCCAGGAACAACAACATGTCTAATCCATACAGGCTTTCCTATACTATCTAAATATTCAGCAAATTTTAGGGTGTTTTCTAATTCTACTCCTGTTAATTCTTTATAAGTATCTGGATTTATACTTTTGATGTCTAATAGTACTAAGTCTACATACTCAAGTACTTCCTTTACCCTATCATTAAAGATATATCCAGATGTATCTACAGCAGTGTGAATTCCTTCTTCTTTAGCTCTTTTAAATAGAGCTTCTATATAATTTATCTGCACAAACGGTTCCCCACCTGTAACTGTTAATCCACCACCATTTCTAAAAAACGGCTTATATTTTTTTATTTCATTTATAGTAAATTCAACATCTCTTTCATATTTAGCATTTTTAATATCCCATGTATCTGGATTGTGACAATATTTACATCTTAAAGGACATCCTTGTGTAAATACAATAAATCTAATACCAGGCCCGTCTACGGTTCCACAACTTTCAAATGAATGTAATTTTCCTGTTAATTTCATCTCTTTCATCTCCTTTATTTCACTTTTACCTTTCTCGTATATAAGTAATCTCTCCCTCTAAAGAAAAAATATTTATATGATAGATTTGCTATTTTAGTGAGTAATCTATAACAGGGAAAAAGGAATATTATTAGTACTAATATTATAACATAAAAGTGGTAGTCAAAATTAATTAACTACCACTTTTCCAGACTATAACTTTTTATTACATAGTTGAGTTAATAGTTCTTCTTATAACATCTAATTGTTGTTCCTTAGTTAATCTAACAAAGTTAACTGCATATCCAGATACTCTAATAGTTAATTGAGGATATAATTCAGGCCTTTCCATAGCATCTTCTAATAATGCTCTATCAAATACATTAACATTTAAATGCTGTCCACCAGTTGGAGAGAAATATCCATCCATTAATGAGATTAGGTTAGCTCTTCTAATAGAATCCTCTTTTCCTAACGCTCCTGGAGTTATAGCAAATGTATAAGAAATACCATCATTTGCATGTTTAAATGGTAATTTTGCAACAGATGACATAGCAGCAATCGCTCCTCTTCTATCTCTACCGTGCATAGGATTTGCTCCTGGTCCAAATGGTTCTCCAGCTCTTCTACCGTCAGGTGTATTACCAGTCTTCTTTCCGTATACTACGTTTGAAGTTATAGTTAATAATGATTGAGTAGGTCTAGCTCCTCTATACATATGGTGAGTTCTGATTTTATTCATGAAGTTCTTAGTGATCATGATAGCAAATTCATCAGTTTCGTTATCATTGTTTCCGAATGGAGTATAATCTCCTTCAATCTCATAGTCTACTGCTAATCCTTCTTCATTTCTAATAACTTTTACCTTAGCATTTTTAATAGCTGCTAATGAGTCTGCAACGATTGAAATTCCTGCGATTCCATGAGCTTGTGTTCTGTCTATTTCTAAATCATGTAATGACATTTGGAATGCTTCATAAGCATACTTGTCATGCATATAATGAATTATGTTTAATGCTTTCCCGTATACTTTAGATAACCATTCCATACTTTGATCAAACTTTTCCATAACTTCATCGAAATCTAGATATTCGGATGTAATAGGAGCAAATTTTGGACCTACTTGTACTCCACTCTTCTCATCTTTTCCACCATTGATAGCATATAATAATGCTTTTGGTAAGTTTACTCTGGCACCGAAAAATTGCATTCCTTTACCTATTTTCATAGGAGATACACAACAAGCAATTCCATAGTCATCACCAAATTGGTTTCTCATAAGATCATCATTTTCATATTGTAATGATGATGTATCCATTGATACCTTAGCACAAAAATCCTTGAAGTTTTCTGGTAAGCTAGGTGACCATAATATTGTTAAATTTGGCTCAGGTGCTGCACCTAAGTTATATAAAGTGTTTAATGTTCTGAATGAAGTTTTACTTACTAAAGTTCTTCCGTCCGTACCCATACCACCGAGTGATTCTGTGATCCATGTAGGATCTCCTGAAAATAACTCGTTATATGCTGGTGGTCTTAAGAATCTTACTATTCTTAACTTCATGATGAATTGGTCAATATATTCTTGAGCTTCTTCCTCAGTGATTGATCCTTCAGCGATATCTTTTTCAATATATATATCTAAGAAAGTAGATACTCTTCCCAATGACATAGCAGCTCCATCTTGATGTTTTGTAGCAGCAAGGTATGCAAAGTAAGTCCATTGGATAGCTTCTTTTGCATTTGTAGCTGGCTTTGATACATCGAATCCATATGCATTACACATATTGATTAAAGTTTTTAAAGATGCAATTTGTTGTGCAACTTCTTCTCTACTTCTGATAATATCTTCAGTCATCTCATTTGTATCTAAAATTTTCTTTTGATCTATTTTATCTGCTATTAATCTGTCTACACCATAAAGAGCTACTCTTCTGTAATCTCCTATAATTCTTCCTCTTCCATATGCATCTGGTAAACCAGTGATAATTCCAGATCTTCTAGCTGCTCTAATATCATCTGTATATGCTGAGAACACTCCATCATTATGAGATACTCTATTGTTTTTAAAAAAATTAGCTGTTACTGGATCCATCTCATATCCATAAGATTTTAATGCATTTTGAACAGTTCTTAATCCACCTTTAGGGAAAATTGCTCTTTTTAATGGTACATCAGTTTGTAATCCTACAATACTTTCTAATTCTTTCTCTATATATCCCGCTCCATATGCATCTACATCTGAAGGCATTTTAGTCTCTACGTCGTAAATACCTTTTTTTATTTCTATTTTAAACATTTCTGTTAATTTATCATATGGTATATAGTTATTCTGTATAAAATCTCTTACATTAATCTCTTGTTTCCAAAGATCTCCTTTGAAGAATCTATTATATTCTTGTTATGTGAAAAGTATAACATTAAAACTAAACAAAGTCAAACTTTTTCATTAACTGTGATTTAACATTTTGCATTTTTATTAACTTTTAATTAACATTCTTTTTTTACTTTGATTTTCAAAATTATGCTCATTGTAACTTATAATCCACCGAAACACAAGCTTTTTTTATGTATTTTATAGTTTTTTATCAAAATTGTCAACATATATTTGTATCCCGTATGAACAGTTCGATTTTGGAATGTATCGTATCAAGATTTAGGTTTTTTGTGAAAAAAGATTATATATATATAATCTTAAATTATAGACTGACATCCATGATTTTAGTATCCAAATTTGAAATAAGACTACATGGAATAGTTGTCCTTCTGTATCACTATTTATTAATTTGGACTTTAATTCCTCACATAACATAGTTTTCAATTTTCATTTCAATATATTTAGTATCATTAAAAATCCATCATATTGTGATTATTTTTGAAAAAACACTAGATATAGTACACTATAAGTTTTACCATACAACTATATAAATTACAATCATAAAATATTTTAAAAAAATAAAATAGAAACTTCCTATCTTTTTTATTCCCTTACCAACATACTCCATTATTTTACCTCCATATATTTTTTAACCGCTCTGAGTTGCCCCATATATCCAGTACATCTACATAGGTTTCCAGTTAAATAATGCTTTATCTCATCTATTGTAGGAGATTCTAACTCTCTTTTCATAGCTATTACGGTAAGAGTAAATCCAGGAGAACAATATCCACATTGATCTGCTCCTTCACTGGTCAAAAATTGTTTTTATTACTGCTCTTTTTGCATTTTTTTTAATTATGATCCTGACTAATATATCTTTGGATACTTTTTCTTCAGCTAAATATTTTTCTAAGGACATTATTCTACCATTATATAATTCTATATAGGTATCTAGAAAAAGAGTACTGTTATAAAGTCTGAAAATTCGTATTTAGAAGCTACTGTAGCTCCTGCTGTAATGACAGATCTTATTAGTTTCTATACTCCTAAAAGTTGTCATAGGGCCTATCTCTATATTGTTTTTATCTTCTCTAATATAATCTGATTCTAGATTAGATAGATCTATTCCAATATTGATATTTTTATTTCTCAATCTCAAAAAAGCTGTTCCTCCTAAGATCATATTATTTCTATTTTTAATTAAAGTTTCGTACCCTTCCTCTATGGACTCAGCCATCAAATGTTGTTTTATTGTAAATATACTCGCTCCCTACGTTTTTTCTTATATTTTTTTACTCCAATTATCTTTTTTCCCTTTTTAACATCTCGACACCTTATTAAAAAAAACAGCTGAAATTATTTTCCAGCTGTTTTTTTTAGTTTAAAACATCTATTGCCCCTGTTCCTACAACAAATCTACTCATAACTCCCGTCATGGCTACTATTCCTGTATTTTAACTGAATGAATTAGTAGGCAAGATACTAAATGAAGCCGCTATAACTCCTCCAACTATGAGTATTAGCGCCAGATTACTCACAAACATAGCTAGGATATGTTGCATCCCTAATGGTATAGCTTCCTTAAGTACTAATACTCCATCTAAATCATACGGTGATCTATTTTTCATTTTTTCCATCCTAAAGTTTTATAGATAACTCTAATACTGGGAAAGAATATACAAAAAAATGCCTATTCTTCCAACAAGTGAGAAAAATAGACATTTACTATCTAGACTATAGTTTTGATAAAGCATAAAATTATAGTTATAATATAATGTTTAAATTTATCACTCATAGTAGGTCCTTTACGGTGACCTGTAGAAACGCTCCTCCTTATTAAGAGCATATACGAGTTAATTTATGTGTTTATAATACGATATTTGTATGGGGATGTCAAGAAGAAGAAGAAAAAAAGCAATTAATCACAATGGGATTTGCTTTTTTTATGAACTTTATTTAAGAGTTACCTTCATAAGAGGCGTTCCTATATCTACCTTCCCTCCTGGATTTACCAACAGTTCTATATGATCTACATTATCGTCACTTATAATTATTGGTGTAATTATAGACTTTGCATTTTCTTTTAGATAATCTAAATCATAGCTTACTAATTTATCTCCTGCTTCTACCATCTTTTTAGGAGATAGTTCTACAATCCTTTCAAACCCTTTGCCTCCTAAAAGAGATGTCCCTACACCGAAATGAATAACGATATACACACCTTTTTTAGGTTCAAATATTAAAAGATGATTAGTTTTAAATATCTCTACCTTAGAAGATATAGGAGCACAGATCTCCCCAGGTTCAGGAATTATAGCACATCCATCTCCTATAATATTACTTGTAAAAACATTGTCCGGCACTTTATTTAAATCCAACACTTCACCTTTAAGGGGTGAATATATTAATATTTCTTTATTTTTTTTAAACACATCTTTTAAACTTATCATAATCAGATTCCTCCTGTAAATTTATTATACACCCTTTATTACACTATACATATAACCTATGTAAACCACAACTAATACAATTCCTGTGAATCTTCCAATTTTTTTATGTACAATTGCGAAAGCACCAACTAATATTGTTGCCATCCCTACATTCATAGTATCTGTTAACATTGCTGTATCCACTACAATTGGTTTTATAGCCATAGTTGCTCCTAGAGTGAATAATATATTGAATGTATTTGATCCTACTATATTTCCTATAACTATACCTTGTTGTCCCTTTCTAGCAGCTAATATACACACTACAAATTCCGGAAGTGACGTTCCTACCCCTACAATAGTAAGACCGACCAAATGCTTACTCATCCCAAAGGTTCTAGCAATCTCAGTTGCATATTCGATAACCATATCCCCACCTTTTACTACGGTAATTAATCCAATTACAATCATTACTATATCTTTAGAAAGATGTTTCACAGATGGGTTTTTTTTCTTTTTTCCACGTAAGAATTTATTTAATTTAAAAGTCCCTTCTGCAATTTCATAAATCATCATCTTTTTCTCTTTATATTTTTGATCTACCAATGATTTTCTTATTGTTTCTTTGACAAAATAAGCAAATATTAATATTAAGATAATTCCATCAATCCTGCTAAGGTTTTGATCAAATCCTAAAAATGTTCCATTAAAGGCTAAAAATGGTAGCAAAATGGCAGCAACTATAGCTATAGGAAAATCAAATGTTGCTAATTTATCATCTATTATCATAGGCTTAAATATAGCAATTGCTCCCACGATGAATAAAATATTAAAGACATTTGATCCAACTATATTTCCAACTGCCATCTCATTGGAATTATTAGCAATGGCAGCCATATTAACTGCAAATTCAGGGAGTGATGTTCCAAACCCTACAATAACTATTCCAATAATTAATTCAGGAATTTTAAATGCCTTAGCCACAACTGAAGACCCTTCGATAAAAACATCTGCTCCCTTTATTAAAATAGCAAAAGATACTATTAATAATACATAAACCATAATATATAACCTCCTAAAAATTTCACATTTCTTCTTTTATTTTTATTATTCATTTTTCTATAACGAAATTATTATACTCCTTTTTTTTCCAAAGTCAAGGAAAAAAACGATTTTTAAACATGTTCTTTTTCTAGAATTTTAACTAAGCTTTAAACGTTATCAATCAAAAATCAAAGAAAATATAGGATCAATTATAGATAAATTTAAATTACTGTTTATGGTAAAGTAAAAAGACAGCACAGTTGCAAAGTAAAATGTCAGCGTTTTAGCAATAAATAAAAAAAGACCATTGACATATATCAAATTACACTCTAATATTATTATCACTTCTAGGAGAATTTTTAATAAAAGACTCTTTAGAAGTGGCTATCGAAGCTTTAGAAGAGAACATTTCTAAAGGGATCCAAGATATAGAATCTTTTAAGATATCATACAAAGCTAAACTAGAGCCCTCTAAAATAACTGAATTTGAAATTGATTTAACTCAGTATGATAGATTGATGGGAGGAGCTTATGAATAAATTATAGATATATTGTAAAAAACTAAAATTAGGATCAGAAATTTTAGATGAATTGGGCTATGTTCCCTTAGGAGAACGTGGTACGGAACTTTTTTTCCAAGTAATAGCAGATTGTTATGAAAGGAAAAGCCTAATTGTAACTACAAATATCGAGTTTTCAAATTGCAACACCGCTGACATTTAAGGTTGCAAAACACAAGAATATTTAATTTAAAGTTTTTTAAAGGAAATAATATGTTATTTACCTATAATTTAGATAGAGTTAGAAAATGAAACTAGTTACTAAAAAAAAATTAATAATTTTGTGTATCACAAAATTATTGAATTTTAAAATTTGCACAAGTCTAGTTACTAAGATAGATCAATCAATTAAAATATATGGAGGTTATTATGGAATCAAATACTAATAGAAGTTATATTCCTTCCTACTCTATTCTATTTGTTGGATTTTTATTATCCTGTTTGATGTTTTACGAAACTAGAATTATAGAAAACAAATTTATTCAGCATAAATTTAAAGTGGAAAGAGAGCATTATTTGAATGTTTTAAATTCAGAATTAGCTAAAAATATAGAAACTTTAGATACAATAAAACAATTATTTTTATCTTCTAAAAATGTCAATAGAGAACAATTTAAAATTTTTACAAAATTTTTTTTAGAGGATAATAAAAGTATCCAGGCTCTTTTCTGGGTACCTTTAGTCAAGAGTAATGAAAGAAAGAAATACGAAAGATTAGCTCAAAATGAAGGGTATAAAAATTTTAAATTTACCGAAGTAGGAAATTCTGGTGAAATTCAAAAAAGAAAAAAATCATTACAATATTATCCCATATATTATATTGAACCATTTATAGGAAACGAAGGTATCTTGGGATTAGATTTATTTTCCAACAAAAGTAGATCAAAAATGATTTTAAACTCATTAAAACTTGGAAAAATAATGGGAACATCAAAAATCAGAATAATTCAGGAGAAAAAAGAAAAAGATGTATTTTTTATTTTAGATCCTATATATAAAATAAATTTAAAATCTAAAAACAATATATTAGGTTTTATTTCAGGAGTTTTCGAAATAGATAATCTTATAAATTCTTCTTTGGGTCTATTAATAAAAGACAATCTAGACTTCCAAATCTATGATTCCACAGATAATAAAAACACTAAAATTTATACGACTAAAGATTATTATAAAAATTTAGGATTATATCAATCTTCAAATCTTTATTTTGAAAATTTTATAAACTTTCCAAATAGAAATTGGAAAATCATTTTTATACCTGGAAAATCATTTTTTACAAATGATTTTAAAAAATGGAATTGGATAATTTTTATTTTATTTAATACAATAATTGTAATTTGGAGTATGCATGTCTATAAAAAAATTAAAAATGCCAATAAAATAGGAATTTTAATGGATAAAACTTCAAAATCTGAAAAAAAATTAAATTTATTTACTAAAATTTTAGAGAACACACCTGAAGGTGTGATAGTTACAAATAACTACAATAAAATTATTTCCGTAAATAATTCGTTTTTAAAAAATAGTGGATATTTGAAAAAAGATTTAATTGGATATGATCCTAAAATTTTAAGCTCTAATCATCATAAACCTTATTTTTATAAAGAAATGTGGAAATCAATTAAATATCTTGGTGGCTGGCAGGGTGAAATTTGGAATAGAAAAAAAAATGGTGAAATTTTTACTGAATGGTTAAATGTAATAACAATACGAAATAATAAGAATAAAAATAAAATTGATTATCATATCGCTATGTTTTCAGATCTTTCAAGCCAAGAACATATAAAAAAACAAATCCATCATATGGCATATTATGATTTATTAACAGATCTTCCTAACAGAGAATTTTTTTTTAGTAAAGCAGAAAGTTTGATTACAAATACTGATGTAGATGAAACACAGTTTTATATTAAATATATTTAAATATCCATTTAATATTAGTGGAAAAGAGCTTTTTATCACCACTAGTATAGGAGTAAGTCTTTATCCTTTAAATGGTAATACTTTAAATGAACTTCTTAAAAATGCAGATACAGCAATGTATCATGCTAAAGAATCGGGAAGAAATAATTATAAATTTTATAAAGAAAATATGAATTCTAAATTCATGAAAAATCTTGATCTTGAAAATAAAATGAGAAAATCTTTAAAAGATAATGAATTTTATTTAGATTATCAACCTCAAATAAATGTACTAACAAATAAAATTGTTTCCTGTGAAGCCTTAATTCGTTGGAAAAACCCTGAATTTGGTCTTATTTATCCAAATGAATTTATAAGTATAGCAGAAGAGAGTGGGCTTATAGTCCCTATGACAAGATGGGCTTTAGAAAAAGTTTTTTCAGAAGTAAAAAAAGTTATTGAGATAGACCCAAATATGTATATATCTATTAACATCTCTGGCTACCAAATAAAACATAGTGATCTACCTCAAATGATTGAAGATGTTTTAGGCAAAGAAAAAATAAATTTAAAACATATAGAACTAGAATTAACAGAGTCTATGTTGATAGAGGATGTCTCTAAAAATATTGAAACTATGTTAAAATTAAAAGATTTAAAAATTAAATTGGCTATAGATGACTTTGGAACCGGTTATTCATCTTTAAAATATCTAAAAAAATTCCCTATAGATCGATTAAAGATAGATAAAAATTTTATAGATGGAATTACAACTAATGAAGATGATAAAATAATCGTTAAAACTATAATTTTAATGGCACATAATCTAGGTTTTGAAGTTGTTGCAGAAGGTGTAGAAACTAAAGAAGAATTTGATTTTTTAAAAGATCATAAATGTGATGTAATACAAGGATATTACTTTAGTGAACCTGTATCAATAGAAAAAATAAAAGAATATTTAAAAGAAAATACATTTGATAACAACTAGAATAAAAACAATTCTATAAATAACAATTGTAAAAAAATTGCTATTATTATAGTATGAAGTGTAGATATATAATTATAAATAAGGGAGAAAAAGATGAAAATTATAGCACACAGAGGGGCATCTGGGTATGCTCCAGAAAATACTAAAGCCTCTATTTTAGAAGGGCTAAAAAGAGGATGTGATGGATTTGAAGTGGATGTTCAACTGACAAAAGATAATAAAGTCATAGTTTTCCATGACTGGTCATTAGAGAGAATTTCTGATGGAAATGGTTTTTTAAAAGATCAAACTTTAGATAAATTAAAAACTTTAGATATAGGAAGCTGGTTTTCTAAAGAATTTTGTGGGGAAAAAATAATGACCTTAGAAGAATTATTAGATATTATTCCAGAAGAAAAATTACTGAATATAGAAATTAAAGTTCGCCATGGAGAGATAAATCATATAGAGAAAACAGTTGTAGAAATTTTAGAAAGGCACTCTAGAATTAACAGTAATCTGATTATTTCATCCTTTGATCATAGAATCATAAAGAGAATTAAAAAAATAAAACCAGAAATACAAGTGGGATTACTTATAACTGCTGGATTATTAAATATAAAAAATTATATTTCTAATTTTGATCTGTATAGTGTTTATTGTAGAGGTGAATTCATAAGCAAAAAAAATATAGATGAACTTAAAAAAAACAAGATTAAAATTTATGCTTGAACAGTTAATACGTTAGAAGAAGCAAAAATATTAAATTCTTTTGGTGTAGATGGAATAATTACAAATTATCCTGATATTTTTAAATGATAAATAAAAAAAATTCTCCCTTATTACTTACGATTATTCTTATATTAGTAAGTAATAAGGGAAGAGACTAATAAATAAAAATTATTTATATTTTTTTTTATTTTTTTATAAGGCTATATAAAAGTTCTATTTCCTCTTTCCATATAGAGGGATCAATAGTTTCAAGCGTAATAGGCATATTATCAAATCTAGGATCATTCATAAATCTTTTAAAAAATTCCATTCCTAACATTCCATTTCCAATACTTTCATGTCTATCCTTTTTACAAGCTAATCCATACATAGAGTCATTTAAGTGAATTCCCTTTAGATATTTAAAACCAATTAAATTTTCAAATGTTTCAAATGTTTCTTTATACCCTTTTTCGGTGGCTAAGTCATATCCATAATCAAATGTATGACAGGTATCTAGTAAGACTCCTACACGATCTTTATTTTCTATTCTATTTATAATTTCTTTCAACTCCTCAAAGTCACCACCTATGGTATTCCCTTTACCAGCTGTATTTTCAAGAACTACAGTGATATACTCTGTAGAATTGATAGCTTCATTGAGTCCTTTCGCTATAAGATCATACCCCTCATTCAGTGAAATAAGTCCAAGATGGCTTCCACAGTGTAAATTTATATATTTTAATCCTAATTGTTCCCCTCTTTTTAATTCATCTATCAAAGCATTCAATGATTTCTGCCATTTTTCAGGGTCAGAATTGGCTAAATTTATAAGATATCCAGCATGTGGCATGATATAATCGGTATTAAAATTATATTTTTTAATCTCATCTTTAAATTTTTTTATCACTTTATCATCATAATCTTTAGCTATCCATCTTTTTTGGTTTTTTAAAAACATGGCAAAAGCTACTCCACCTATATCATGTGCATTTTTAGGAGCATTAAACACTCCTCCACTAACACTCACATGCGCTCCCAAATATTTATTTATTTTAGTTGATTTATTCACAAAATTCCTCCAACATCTAATTTTGTAATCATTATAACATAATAACAATTAAAATAAAAGATTGAAAAATCTATGGATAGTATCAAGTTGTTGTAGGTCTAATAGCTAACCAAAAGTTTTTATTCATAGAAGTTACTCTTTTAAATATTATTATTAAGAGTACCTTTTTTTAGAAAAAAAAGTCTACTACGAAATATCAGTTATTAATTATTTTTATGATTTTCTTAAGTCTTAAGGTATACTCTTAATGTAGAAACTTTTTAATATTTTTTATGAGTTTTTTTAGGAGGTAAGATCCTATATACATATTAAGTAAAAAAGCAAGTATGGGGACTTATAAATTTACGAAGTATCATTTGAAATTAATAATAAAAAGCAGCAATGAAAAATCACCAGAATGTTCAAATTATAAAACAGAAATTCTAGCATAAAAAAATCATGTTGTAAAAAATTATTGAATTTTAAAATTATATATATAATTAAATAAACAAAAATAGTGCTCATATAGCTCTATTTCATTATACAAGGAGGCACTATGAAATTAACATGGAATGATCGACAAAAAATTATTGAAAATATTCAATATGAAATATTAAATTTAGAAGAATATGAAGAATATAGAGGGAACAATAAACAGAAAAAATTTATTGATGAAGTATCTAATCCAGTTATTAGTATAACAAAAGATCTTTTCTTTTATAATTTACATAAATATTCTAAAAATCTTGAAGAAGAATTCCAAATTCAAGGAATAGACATCGTAAAAAAAGAAGTAAAAAGAGAGTTACTTTCATTTATAAAACGGAAAAAATGGATAAATAAAGCTCGAAGAAAGAGAAACTAACAAGATATAAACATAGTGGTACAAAAAATCAATAATAGACTAAGAAAATGTTTAGGCTGGGAAACTCTTAATAAAAATTTATGGGGAGAATCAGGTGTTCTATTTAATTTAATAATTTAGGGTATATTTTAATGCAATGCCAATTTTTTAAAAAAAATTCACTGATAATATATGATATACTATTTAGGTAGAAAAAAATTTAAAACCAATATATGGAGGAGGAGATTGTGAGTTTAAAAAAAAGTGATTATATTAGAACTATTATTATTGGAATAATTAGTGGAATAGCTTTATTGATAGTAATTAGATAAAATATTAAAAAAAAAGTGCGATACAAAAGTATCGCACAAGCGTTGAAGTAACTCGGTACCTCAACTTAATCGGACAGGCTAACGTCTCAAAATTATTATATCATTTTTAATAAAAAATAACAAGTTATATATGTAGTATGATAGTGTATAAAAAATTTAGATTTTTCTTTAAAATAATCTTTAACTTTTATATTATCAGTTTTAGCTTCACCTTTAGTTAAGATTAAAATTTCCTTTTCTTTTAATTTAAATGCCAAAGTCTTGGCTATCATATTTGATTCTATCCCTAAGGCTTTTGCTGATTTTTCCACAGTAGAAGTATTTTCACTGGTTTCAATGACTTTTAATGGAAATTTATTGTCTTTAAAATATTGTTTTATACTCTAAATACTCATCATTCCCCTCCTACTTAATATTTATTTTTGTCCCTTAACTCAAATTCTTTTTCATATTGAGAATACAGTTTTTCTAATTTTTTTAATAATCCTTTAGATACTTCCATTCTCTCCTCCTTTAAATATTTTAATTCTATTATTATTTATATTACATCCTTGCCCTTCCTCTATAGGATTTTTTATTTTTTCCATAATTTATAATTTTTGAAAGATTATAGCTAAATACAGAAAAAATCAAGTTTGTAAACCTGATTTT
>NBMF01000063.1 GCA_002084825.1 Fusobacteriia bacterium 4572_74 | reverse complement strand
CCTGGATTTGTAGGAGCAGACCTTGCTAACTTATTAAATGAAGCGGCTATACTAGCAGCTAGACAACATAGAGATGTTATTCTTATGGAAGATTTAGAGGAAGCATCTGAAAAAGTATCTATTGGTCCTGCTAGAAAATCAAGGGTAACAGTGGAAAAAGAAAAACATATAGTTGCATATCATGAAGTGGGACATGCAATGATACAAACTTTTTATAAAGATATAGTAGATCCTGTTCATAAGGTAACAATAGTACCACGTGGAATGGCAGCTCTTGGTTATACAATGAGTTTACCAACAGAGGATAGATATTTGAGAAGTAAAAAAGAATATTTGGCTGATATAAGAGGATTATTAGGAGGAAGAGCAGCTGAAGAGGTGGTCTTTGGAGATATTACAACTGGAGCTAGTAATGATATAGAAAGAGCTACTGGAATAGCCCATGCTATGGTAACAAAATTAGGGATGTCTGATAGATTTGGGCCTGTATTATTAGATGGAACCAAAGATGGAGATATGTTCCCAAATAAGATCTATGGGGAAGAAACAGCTAAATCAATAGATGAAGAGATTAGAAAGATGATTAATGATGCCTATGATGAGGTTAAAATTACTCTTAGAGATAATTATGACACTTTAGATAAGATATCTAAGGCACTGTTGGAAAGAGAGACAATAACAGGAGAAGAACTTAATATCCTAAAGAAGAGAAAAAAATAGAGACAGAGACAGAAGAAGAGAAATAATATAAAAGGGTTACCTAAAAAAGGGTAGCCCTTTTTCTAAGAAAATAAAAATAGGAGGGTAAAATGAAAGAAAAAAGTTATGAAGCTTCTAAAATAGCTATAAAGATGGTACTGACAACTAGGGAAGAAGAAAAAAAAATGAAAGAAGAATATAAGAAAGAGGGAATATTAATTGCAGCAGTAAATATAGGTGGAAAGATGCCGGACATGACCATTAAAATAATAGAAAATTCAATAGTAGCTGCAATAAAAAATGGATTAGTGAAAGATAATAGAAGTCATAATGGAATAATAGTAGGAGCTGTAAGAGATGCTCTAAATCAAGTTAGCAATAAAACTAATGGTTTTAATGTAGGAGGGAAAATATCGCTGGTTAAAATAGATGAGGATATTTCTGTAGCAGTATTATTAAATATTGGAATATTACATCTAAATGAAGTAGCTATTGCTACGGCACATAGAATAATAAATTCATAGAGTAAAATCAAATTAGGTTATGAATTTTAAAGGGTTAAAGGTATGAAAAATTGACTAATCTTTGAATTTATGATAAAATTACTAAAGTTTTTATATCTGAAATGTAGAATAAATTTTAAAGTAGTAGAGTAGGAGCAGGATATAAAAGAATAAAATTAGGAGCGTGGTATTAGTGAAGGAGATAAAAGAAGTTCAATTAGAAGAGAAATATGGGTTGTCAGTAGCAACAGCAATGGTAATTGGAATAGTGGTTGGAATAGGGATATTTTTTAAGGCAGAGGCTATATTAAAAGCTTCAAGTTTAAATCCAACAGTAGCTATATTAGCATGGATATTAGGTGGAACAATCACTATCTTGGCAGGTTTAACAGCAGCAGAATTAGCATCAGCTATCCCTGAAACAGGTGGGTTAGTAGCATATATTAGAAGAATTTATGGAGATTTTGCCGGATTTATGACTGGATGGATGCATGTAGTTTTATATTTACCAGGGTTAGTAGCGGTATTAGCATACTATACTGGATTCTTTGCAACTATATTTTTAGGAATAGAGAATAATCCCATAAATATAGCGATGATATCTATCCCTGCATTTATATCGGTCTTTGTTATCAATTTATTTATGGCAAAATCTGGTGGTAGATTGCAGACTTTGGTAACAGCAATTAAAATAGTTCCATTAGCAGGATTACTTATTTTTGGTTTATTAAATGGAACAAATGCAACACCATTTAGTGTAGCAGAAGGAGTGTCTGCACCGTTTAGTATAGGTTTAGTATTAGCAGCATTAGTACCTGTAATGTTTGCTTATGATGGATGGATGTTAGCTTGTACTATAGGTGGAGAAGTAAAAAATCCAACAAAAAACTTACCTAGAGCAATTATCTTTGGATTAGGGTTGATTATAATTTTATATATAGGATTAAATATTGCTTTACTTAAGACTTTACCGGCTAATTTATTGGCAGAACAAGGAACAGTAGGGGCAGCTAATCTTTTATTTGGACCAATTGCAACAAAAGCCATCTTTGGAGGAATAGTTATATCTGCATATGGAACATTAAATGGATTGGCATTGGCAGCTATAAGATTTCCTTATACCTTAGCTATTGAAGGACATTTTCCTATGAAAAAATATTTTTCTGAAGTAAATGTAAAATTTAATACACCATTAAAATCTGGTTTTTTAATAATGGTAATAAGTGGTCTATACTTATTAGCACCATTTATGACAGGAATGAGCATTGATATCTTTGCTGATATTCCAGTAGCGATTATATGGGCTTTTTACTCAGTATTATTTATAGGTTTGATCATATTAAGAAAGAGAGAACCTAATTTAGTAAGGCCATACAAAGTACCATTATACCCAATTATTCCAGTATTAGCTGCAATTGGTGGAATAGGAATTGCAATAAGTGCTACGGTAAATAGACCGTACTATATGTTATATTCTATAATTATAATTTTGATGGGGATTCCATTTTATAAAAAAAAATAGATAGATGTTGAAAAAATGAATAGATATTAAAAAGCTCCTAATATTAGATTAGGAGCTTTTTAATATCTATATATAATTCATATAATTTACCATGAACGAATAATCCAATTTTTGTAATAAAATTCAGTAACTAGTTAAAGTGTGATAAAAAAATGCAGTGCTAATATAAGATTTGAAGTAGATGCTACTTATAATCCTAGAAATTCTGTAACAGTTTCTCCTAATGCAAAAATAAATTTATATAAGTTTATCTTTTTATTTTTCAACTATAAAAGCTAAAAATTTTAATTTTATTTCACCTGTGTTTTCTAGGGAATGAGAGTGCCCAGATCCTGTATAAACTAAATCTCCAGTTCCGACTTCTTTTGTTATACCATCATCGATAACCCTACCCTGACCTTCTATAATATAGTAAAACTCCTCATCATCTATATGAAAATGTTCTCCTATCATAGCTCCTACTTCAAGATCATTTGTCATAACTATCTTTATCTTATTGGTTATTTGATCTCCTACAAGATATTGCATCCCATGGATAAGACCATGTCCCCCACGAGGTTTTTCACTGGTTACTTTTTTTGTTTCACATTCTTTTATTATCATATTCAGCCTCCTTATACTTATTGTAAAATTTCAACTTGAATTTATCTATACAATCGATGTTTTTTTATATATTCCTCTACTTCTGGGACTATATATTTATCTAATGGTTCGTTATTTTTTATTTTTTCTCTGATCATGGTAGAGCTGAGATCAAATAGTGGTGCTTCAATGGTCATAAGTCCATTGGTAGTAGACTTATAGCCCTTTCTTTTGAAAAAAACAAATTTACAGAGATCAACCATTTTCTCGTAGTTTTTCCAAGTTGTTAAATATTCTGCTGAATCTTCTCCGATTATTTCATATATAAGGCTGTCAGGGTGCTTCTCCACGATTTTTAAGAGGGTATCATAGGTATAGGATACCTTTTTTGAATTTATCTCATAATCACAGGGCTGGAGCTTTTTATTTTTTAAACAGGTTAATTTTATCATGGCTATTCTAGCATGACCACTGACAAAGTTAGTATCACATCTGTGAGCAGGAATGCCTACAGGAACGATATATAATATATCCAAATCAAGTTTTTTTATGGCTAGATCTGCCATCTCTATATGTCCCCTATGGATAGGATTAAAACTTCCTCCAAAAATCCCTATTTTTTTTTTCTATATAAATATCTTCTTTTTCATATGTAAATTCATTTAATATATATCCATAACTAGAGATTTCTAAAGAATCTGAAGTTTTGGATACTTCGATTACTTCTGTCTTAGGTGTAGGAGTAAAATTAATTCTACTTATTTTTTCAAAATCATTGAATTTAGATCTTTTTTGTAGGATATACGAAATGCCCACATAAAATACTTCATCTGAAAAATAATTGTTCTTCATTTCTTTCATTAGTTGATATAGGCTCCAAGCCATAGTTGATTTTTCACTATCTATATCTTCTAATAAAATATAATCAAACAGCATCTTAAAAAATAATTGTTTATCTCTTAAGAATAGTTCTTTCCCATATTTAAGACCAAATATCTTATCTCCACTTGCCATAATTTTATTGAAATTATTAGTTAAAGTATCCATAGAATATTTAGATAATCTTTCTATTTTTTTTATTTTTTCTCTTTGAGTTAGATCAACCATTTTATTTAAAAGGATCCCTATAATCTCTTTATAATTATCATTGTTCATAGTTGTTATTAGTGGAAGAGCATGATTCATTGGTTTTCTTTTAATAGTCCCATCACAATCAATAGTAAAATATGATCTTTTCCCTAATCCTTCTGCGATAGATTCAATTAATTTTAATTTTCCATCTGCAAGATAAATTTCATAAAATTTATCTATATTTTTTTCTCTTATATCGTCTATTTGAAACATTATTCCTCCTACTTTTGAAACAAATTATCTTCTATCATAGTTAATTCTACTTTCAGCACATACGTTCTCGGCATATTAAAATTTTGTGGGAGTTTTACAATATCTTTTTCTGTAGTTATTATAAAGTCTGCTCCCATATCATCTGCCCTTTTCATTATTTTTTTAAAATCTCTCTCTTTAAAATTATGGTGATCTAAAAAATCCATCCTATCAGTTGCAGAAGGCATCAGAGAGATCACTGTTTTTTCAAAGTTTAGAGGATTAGCTAATCCACTAAATAATAATACCTTTTTTTTGTTTACCCAAAAAAGTGGTTTTCGATCTCCTTTGAGATCTTTTAAAGAAACTACACCATACTTGGCTACTGAGATATTTTTCTTGTATTTAGACAGATATTTCTTAATTTTTTTTATCTCTCGATCATCTACAAGATCAGCTTTAGTGATGATAAATTCGTTTGCTCTTTTAAGTTGTTTTAAATCTTCCCTCAGTGTTCCAAGAGGCAGGAGCCTTCCACCACCAAATGGATTGGTAGCATCTATTAAAATAATGTTGCAGTCTCTTTCTAGTTTCCTATGTTGGTAGCCGTCATCTAATACAATTGTATCTATATCAAAATGTTCTTTGGCTAACATACAGGCAGAATATCTATCCCGGCCTACAATTATTGGAACTTTTGTATTTAGAGCATGTAAAAGAGGCTCATCGCCACTTTCTTTTGTTGTTGCAAAAATCTTTTTTCCATCACTAACGATCATTGGGTCAATTTTCCTTTTCCCTTTATATCCCCTAGATACTATGGCAACTTTTTTTCCCTCATCTAAAAATTTTTGAACTAGATATTGTACAGTAGGGGTCTTTCCTGTCCCTCCTACTGTAATGTTTCCAACACAAAAAATCTCTATATCGTCTATTTTTTTAGACTTAAAGATTTTTTTGTCATATAATCTATTTCTAAAATTTGTTATTAAATGATATAAGTACGCTAAAAATTCCATTTAATTCCTCAACATATTGTTCCAAATGACGTATGTCGATGTTTTCTTTGTCTACGAGGAGTTCATCTAATCCTCTGGTTTTTATCTTACAACGATCTGAGATAAATATTTTATTTGTTTTCTGTGGATCCAGTTTTCTGAAAGGGATATTGAATTTTTCAGTAACTCCTCTGACATTTGAATTTTCAAATTTATCGGAGATGATTTTTGCTTTCTCAGTGACATCTAAAAGGTTATATTCGTCTAGCATAATAATCCTGTCTGCCATAGAAAAATAATCTCCTAATCCTCCAACTACAATTATAACAGAAATATCCTTATCTTTCATAGATTCTATTCTTTCAATAAATGGGGTGATAGGTTCTTTTTTATGAGGAATAAGTTCCTGGATCTTTCGATCTCTTACCATAAAGTTTGTAGCAGTAGTGTCCTCATCGATGAGTAGAGTAGTTGCTCCTAATTCCAAAGCTTCCATTATATTGGCAGCCTGAGATGTAGAACCACTTGCATTTGCAGTAGTAAAATTATGGGTGTCTTTTTTATGTGGTAAATTATTTATAAAATTACTGATATCTAATCCATCAATCCATCTGCCGTCTTCAGCCCGGATCTTTACAGTATCTCTGTCGGTAATAACCCCTTCACGACCATCTCCTGAAATATGGTTGTACACACCTTTTTCAATGGCAGTAAGTAAAGTAGACTTTCCATGGAATCCACCACCAGTAATCACAGTGATTCCCTTAGATATTCCCATTCCAGTGACAGTATCATCATTATCAATATGGAGAGTGACCTCTAAAGATGTAGGAGAATTAAATGGTATTCCATCCTTTAAAACCCTGTCATCGATAGAACTTGTCCTAGCTAATTTCGAATTATTTTCTATAAAAACAATTAAATTTTCTTTTTTAATGGCACGTCTTATGGAGTCAGATTTCAAGTTAGTTTTAATATGCTGTTGTAACTTATCTAAATTGACGCGGGGAATTTTTAGTTCTTTAGAAATTTTAGGCATCTCATTGAAAATCATTTCAATAGCACCTCTGCTGGCAATTCTCCTACCGTTTGCAGGAAGTCCCCCATAAAATTTTATAATAAGAGTATCGTCGATAATTTCAACAGCTGATCTCTTTAAAATTTCTTGTTTAGGAGAGAGAATATTTAATTGTCCACTTTTTCCTGAACCAGATTTTTTCCCTAGTTTTGAGATTAATTTATTTGTTTTTCTCAAGATATAATCTTCAAAGGCAACTTTTTTACTGGGGTTATCATAATAATCCTTGGAATAGCCATATTTTAATAGTTTTATCTCTACAGAAAAAAGCGATGGAGAAGCAAAGGAATCTCCTTGAACCCTTAAGATTTCTAGGGTATAATCTAGAAAATCATACCTTCCTCTGATCTCTTTATAGCCACCATAACTTTTCCCGTCTAATTTATTCAACATTTCTTTTAATTTTTTCATTCTACCTCTCTTTTATACACTTACCGATATTATTTTAGATTCTCCTAATTCTTTATTCATAGTAACACCATACAGAGTATCGGATCTTCTCATAGTTTCCTTATTGTGTGTAATCAAAATAAATTGTGATCTATCGGTAAATTCTTTAAGTTTACTAATAAGTTTTTTTATGTTGGTCTCATCTAATGCCGCTTCAATCTCATCAAAGAAAGTAAATGGACTAGGTTTATACATAAATAGTGCCATAATAAATGCAATGGCTACCATTGATTTTTCTCCACCTGAGAGTAAAGTTATAGATTGAGACTTTTTATTATTAAATTTTACCATTAAGTCAATACCACTTTCAAGGATATTTTCATTATTAACTAGTTGTAATCTACCAATAGAATTATTTAAGACCTCTTTACACATATATTCAAAGTTTTTATCAATCTCTTTATACGCAGTAAAAAACTTGGTTTCAATAATTTTTTCAATATCTTCAACTAATTTTAAAAGAGCTTTTTTACTGATAATAAGGTCGTCTCTCTGTGCCGTTATAAACTCATATTTTTTTGATAATTCTGTAAATTCTTCGATAGCAAGTAAGTTTACTATACCTAAGTTTTTGAGTCTTGCTTCTAAACGATAGAGGATCTTTTTTGCTTCTACGATAGTTGATTCTAGAGAAATTTCTTTTATATCTACTAAAACAGCTAGCTTTTCCTTTATTTGAGTGACCCAATTTATAGTTTTTTCTAGTTTCTCAATGAGAATTTTTATTTTATTTTCTCCTATTATGAGATCTTTTTCAATGTTTTTAATTGTTAAAATTTCTTTTTTTTCCAATATTTCAAGTTTTTCTTGAAGTTTTTTCTTCTCTTTAATCTCAAAAAATTCTTTTTCATACCTTATATTTTCATTATGAAATTGATTTTGGATATGATTTAACCTGTCATCTAGTTTTACTATATCTAAATTTAGTTTTTCAATTTCAAATTTAGTTTTTTTGTTTTCATTTTGAAATTCTTTAAGGAATTCTTTGTTTCTTTGGATCTCCCTCTCTAGCTGTTTGACTTGTTCCTTTTTATTTAAATAATTTATCTTTATATTAGAATAAGATTTATTAATTAATTCTATTTCTTTTTTGAAAGATATTAATTGTTTATTATTATCTGCTAATCGATCCTTGGATTTCTTTAAAAATGCCTCAATATCAAATTTTTGGGTAGTGGCATTTTCTAATTGTTTATTGTATTCATTTATATAATTTGTTTCCTCAACTTTTTCCATCTCTATAATTTTTAATTTTTTTATTTCTTTTTTATGGCTATCAGTTAGATCTGTATGATTTCTTAAAATTTCCCTGTAAGCATCTTCCTTGGCGACTCTAAGATCATCAATATTTTCTAATTTTTTCTCATATCCATCCATTTTTTTAGAATATATATTATATGAATCATCTAATTCACTATGGTTTTTATTTAATCCACTGACTATATTATCCAATTTCTTTATCTCTTTTTTTCTTTCAAAGATAATTGAACTAGCGGATTTTATATGCTGTCCACCAGTGATACGACCTCTGCCAGAGATAAGCTCTCCACCTAGAGTAACAATATTCCCACGATGGAGATTATCTTTGGATATTTTTAAGGCCACATCTGTAGATTCAACTACCAAGAGGTTTCCTAATACAAATTCTACAGGTTTATTGTAGATAGAATCATAACCTACCAAATCACTGGCATAACCCAAAACACCATCTTGTGAGATTGTCTTTTTAGAATTATTTATTTTTATACTATCAAAAGCTAAAAATGAAGCTCTACCGACCTTTGATTGCTTTAAGTAAGAAATACATTTTTTAGCTACTCCGCTGTCTTTTACTACGATGTCTTGCAACGATCCACTGACAGCTGATTCTATAGCAGTTTCCAAGTGTTCAGGGATATCGATAAGACTAATAAAAGCCCCATCTACTCCATCAATATTAGCATTTAAAACCGCTTTAACCCCTTTAAAAAAACCTTCATTATTAGCTTCTAATTTTTTTAGATTTTCTAATTTTGCACTTTGTCTGCTAAGATTATAAGCTACTTCCTTCCTTTCATCATAGACAGTATTCATTTTTTGACTGAGGATGTCTATTTGTTTTTCAGCATCTTCAATGGTATCATCTATTTTTTTTATCTCTATTTGAATATTTTTTTGTCTAGTTTCTAGGAGGTTTAATTCAGTGGTTAATTTTTCGATTTTTTTAGTGTACTCAATAGCTTCTTCATCCAATCCACGGATCTTATTAGCACTACTTTTAGTCCTTTTTTCAGAATTTTCTATTTCGGCTATCAACTTTAATCTGCCTACTTCAGAATCCATGACGTGTTCTTTTTGTACCCCTATCTCTATCTCTAGATCTCTTTGAAGAATTTCAAATTCACCTATTTGTTTTTCATACTTTAGGTTGTCTCCTTCTAAATTTTTTAATTCTTCCAAAACAACATCTTTTTTAGAATTTAATCTATCTAGTTCATTGATTTGATCTCCTAATTTACTTTTTAAATTTTCTAAATTTTCTTTTTTACTGCAGATCTCACGATTAAAGCCTTTGATTCTTTCTCCGTATAAAACTTTATCATTGACTAATTTATCGACATCCTTTTTTAAATCAATATTTTTATCGGTCATTGTATTGATCTGATCACTAAGAAGATTTCTTTTCTTATTTATTTCTTCCAGAACAGCTTCTTTTTCTATGAATTTTTTTTCAAGTTCTTTTAAGATAAGATCATCAGCAATTTTTTGCTTGGTAAGATCATCAGCAATTTTTTGATTAATTTGATATTCTCTTAAATAGATAGACTTTTTTAAAGTTTTTATCTCTTCATCTAATTTCTGATATTTAATAGCTTTTTCAGCTTGTTTACCAATTTTTTCTTTATTTTCTTCCAATTCATTAACGATAAGATTTATCTTATCGGTTTCTAACTCTACCTTAGAAAGTTTTTTTAAAGCCTCATCTTTACGAAGTTTTATTTTTTTTATTCCGGCAGCTTCTTCAATAATGCTTTTTATCTCTTTATTAGAGGCACTGATTATCTTTTCAACCTTTCCCTGCCCGATTACAGAATAGGCACTTTTCCCTACACCTGTGTCTAAAAATAATTCATTGATATCTTTTAGTCTGCATCTCTGATCATTTATATAGTATTCGTTTTCACTTTTTTTATTAATCTTTCTTGTCACTTTGATCACTTCATCATCGATCTCTAAAGTTTTGTCTTCGTTATCTATATAGAGTGACACAATAGCAGTATTTCTAGGTTTTTTCTTTTTTCCTCCAGAAAATATTACGTCGCTACTTTCTTTGGCTCTTATATTTTTATAAGATTGTTCCCCTAATACCCATAGGATAGCATCTAGTATATTAGACTTTCCACTTCCATTAGGTCCTACAATAGATGTTATCCCCATATTGAAATCAAGTTTAATCTTATCTGCAAAGGATTTAAATCCATCTATTTCTACACATTTTAAATACATATATTCCTCACTCTTCTTTTTTTCAATTTATAATACAACTCTATAATTAAATTTTTCTGTAACTATCTGTGTAAAATCATTTTAACTTTCATCTTTAATTGTCTTATAGAATGTAGTTATCTAAGTTTTCATCTATAGGGTCATAACTGAAGATTTTAACAACATCTTTTTTTCCAATTTTTATAATGGTTTCTTTTTCATAGGGGGCTTCAAACATGATGTCATTTAATATCTTTTCAATAACACCTGATAATCTTCTAGCACCTATATTTTCAATATCTTCATTAAGATCGATAGCTATTTCAGCTATCTCATCTATAGCACCCTTAGTAAAGCTCAAATTGACTTTGTCTGTTTTTAATAATTCTTGATATTGGGTTAATAAGTTAAAATCTATCTCAGTTAAAATTTTGATAAAATCAGCTCCAGCTGCAATAAATAAAATATGTTCTGTTCGAATGGAACCATATTTTGTCATAACTGTAGTACCTTCAATTATGGGGAGGATATCTCTCTGAACACCTTGACGTGAAATTTCGCTGTGGCTACCTTCCCTTTCGGCAATCTTATCAATCTCGTCTATAAAAATAATTCCATCTTCTTCGACTTTTTCTATAGCCAAAGGCTTTAATTCTTCTAGGTCTATATTTTCTTCGATTTCAGTTCTTAAAAAATATTCAATGGCATTTTTAACACTCATTTTAACTTTTTTTTTCTTACCACCTGGAAAAGAATTCATAATATTATCGATAATACCCTTTACACCATCTTCTTCAGATTCATTTCCAGTAGCAAAAACCTCAACCATTGGAGCATCAGAATTTTGGTATTTTTCAACCTCAATTTCCTGAGTGTCATATTTTCCAGATTCTATTTCTCCTAATAAAAGATCTTTTTCATCTGGATTGATTGTACCATAGGGTTTTATTAATTTAGCTACTTTAAGAAAGGAGGATTCTTTATATTTTTCTCGGAGTGTTTTTATTTTTTTTGACTTTAATTTGTTAAATGTAATGGAAACAAGATCCTTTATCATAGATTCTACATCTTTTCCTACATATCCTACTTCGGTATATTTAGTAGCTTCTACTTTAATAAATGGAGAATTTGTAATAGTTGCTAATCTTCTGGCAATTTCAGTTTTACCAACACCTGTAGGGCCGATTAAAATTATATTTTTAGGAGTAATTTCATTTTTTAATTTTATATCTGAAATTTGTTTTCTTCTATATCTATTTCTGAGTGAGATAGCTACATTTTTTTTAGCATCTTCTTGAGAAATTATATATTTATTTAATTCTTCTACAATTTTTTTAGGGATTAAATTTTCTTTCATTTTTTCCTCCTCATAATAGTGTCTAACAACATATTATATACTATTTATCTAGCTATTACAAGAAATGTGTTTATAATAAAAGGAGAAAAATAAAGTGTTTTTTTATTTTTTTTATATGTTAGCTTTTTTTATTTTTAAAGGGGAAATATAATTTACTTAGGAGTAATTTGTGATGATTTTAAATGGAAAATGTGATAAAATATAAAAAAAAATGATTATTTATAAGTACTATATATTTAAAAGCAGTTAGGAGGCAGTTTTATGGATAAAAATAAGATAATGGATGGAGTGAAATTAATCCTAGAAGGTATGGGAGAAGATATAAATAGAGAGGGGTTGATTGGAACTCCCGATAGAGTAGCTAGAATGTTTGGTGAAATTTGTGGAGGATTACATAAGGATCCGGCAGATGAAATTTCTATATTTTTCCATGTAGATCACAACGATATGGTGATAGTAAAAGATATTCAATTTTATTCATTATGCGAACATCACTTATTACCATTTTATGGGAAGGTGCACATAGCTTATATCCCAGAAAATGGGAAAGTAACAGGATTAAGTAAATTAATCAAAGACAATTACATCTGGGGTAAGAGGAATATTTAGAACTAACCTTGCAACTAGAGAAGAAGCGTTGTCACTTATAAAGCATATGTAGGGTAAAATTAATTGTGAGATAAGACTAATTAATCTGTAACATTTGTCAAGGGCATCAAAAAAAAGAGGGATAAAAATTTAAACAGTCAAAAGGTGATTTCTGTATTCTATAGGAATCATCTTTTTTAACTAAAAATAGAGAATTGAAAGGAATATTACACAAGAACTTGACATAATACTAGTATTTAATGTATAGTTTGTTTTTATTTGCAAATGGTCGTGTAGCTACTGCAGTGGATTCAATGATAAAAAGTGGGATAATAAAAAAAATTAAAGTTAGAGAATGTTAAGTAGATAGATATTTAATATCACTCTTAATATATTCAGCCTACTTAAAGTTATTTATAAGTGAAGTATATTTAAATAATTTTTAAAATTTTTATTGAAAATAATATATAATCTAAAGAGAGAGGCGATAAGATGAATAATATCAAAAAAATAGGGGTACTTACATCAGGAGGAGATGCTCCTGGAATGAATATGGCAATAAGGGCAGTTGTTAATGCAGGAATCAATGCTGGTCTTGAGGTTTACGGAATATATGAAGGATATAAGGGATTGGTAGAGGGAAACTATAAAAAACTCACTATGGGTGAACTGAATGAAAAAATTCCTTATGGAGGAACAACTCTTTATAGTGCAAGACTTCCAGAATTTATAGATATAGAGGTAAGACAAAAAGGTGTGGATAATTTAAAAAAAGCAGGGATAGAAGCAATAGTAGTAATAGGTGGTGACGGATCATACAGGGGTGCTAAAGCTCTCAGTAATATGGGAATAAAATGTATAGGGATCCCCGGTACTATAGATAATGATATAGTATCTACAGACTATACTATAGGATTTGATACAGCACTAAATACTGCTGTGGAAGCAATCGATAGGTTAAGAGATACATCAAACTCTCATATAAGATGTAATATAGTAGAGCTCATGGGGAGATTATGTGGAGATCTGACTCTTCATGCAGGAATATCTACAGGGTGTAATATAATAATAACTAAGGAAACGGGTTTTGATAAAGAAAAAGTAATAGCTAAAATCAAAAAACTACACGATAAGGGAGAAAGATATGTCACTGTAGCAATAGCAGAAAAAATAACTGATATTCATAAACTAGCTAAAGAAGTTCAGGTTGAAACAGGATATAAAACTAATCCAATAGTTCTAGGTCATATACAAAGAGGTGGATCACCGAGTGCAGCAGATCGTGTACTGGCATCTAGCATGGGAGTATATGCTGTAAAACTTATTTTAGATGGCGAAGAGGGAAGGTGTGTGGGGATAGTAAATAATAAGATGACCCACTATGATATAAATGAAGCCCTTAATTTAAAAAAAGAAATAAATCCTCTATATAAAGTTATAAAGGAATTGAACTAAAAGATAATTTATACGGGCTACTTAAACCTTTTGTATATACTTTTAATATTATTTGAATTTTAATTACAGGTTTAATTTTTATAATATTATATTAGGAATAATTTTTTTAAAACTTTCAAGTAAAAAAATTAAATATTTGTATTCAATATCTAAAAAAGACAAGAAATTTATTCCGGTACCCTTTGTCAAGGACACCATAAAAAAGAGGGATAAAATTTAAACAGTCAAAAGGTGATTTTTGTATTTTACAGGAGTCATCTTTTTATATGAAAAAAATATAATTATAAATCATTATGATTCAACCTCTATTTATAGCCTAAAAACGTCCATCAGGAAGACAAATTGTCTTCTCGTTGGACGTTTTATCCAATGGTTACACAATTTTTGGAAAACACTCTCTATACAAGTAATACCAATTGGTTTATGACCTTGTCATTTGATATATTTCGATTATAGGGGTGTAATTGCAAGGGGAAGTTTTAAGGAGGGCACAGGGAGTAAGTGAGAGAAGATAATTGAAAATGTACAATGTACAATTAATAATGGGGGGAAAATAAAAGCTTTAGTCGCAGATTACACAGATAAAAACAAAATGAGGAGGAGTAATTTTTTAATTGTTACTTTTTTAAAAAAGATATCTATAATAATTATTTGGAATAATAAAGCCGGATATAAGGGTAATTAAATTGCATGTCACTTACTGGTATTATTGGTATTGAACAGGTTTGAAATGTTTTAACTACCTCGGATAGTCTGAAACCCAATAAAAAGAACAGTACTACAAACAAAAATTAAAATAGTATCAAATAAATGTACAAGAAATTATTTGTTGACTTCTTGAAAATTAAAAGTTAATTTTATCTTAAACAGAACTTAAAATTTTTAAAAGGATGAAAAAAATGAAATTAGTGGAATGATCTTTCCCACAGGAGGTAACAAAATGGTATTTTTACCACATATAATAGTATTAGTATTAGGATGGTTAATTATAAAAGGAATATTATCAGCTGTAACAGGAAATACTGCCACTAAAAAAGCAGTAAAAAAAAGTAATGATACAAATAATAAGAATATGGAAGCTTTAATCAAGCAAAATCAAGAACTTATAAATGCTCTGAAGAATAAAAATGATAAAAATGAATAATTTTTAAAAATTACTTAATAATAGAAAATAAACTTAGAATGATAAAAATACAATACAGCTTGGTATATTTAAAAATAAGAAGGAGTTGGTTAGATTGATGAAAAAATGGTTAGTAATGGTTGTTTTGGCGACAACAATGCTAGGAGTAAATAAAACAAGTGAAGCAAAAACTACAAGGGTTACAACAGGTGTTGGGAAAATTAAAATCAAAGAGGGTTATGGAACTGATTATATTAAGATAAAAACCAATAGTGGTATAATTATTGAAGCTGATTGGGAATCTGAAAGTAATATAAGCGGGTTTGGTTATGATTTAATTGATGTAAGAGTTAGTGAAGATTATAATAAAATGGCTGTTTATATGACTATTAGATCACATATTGTAGCTTATTTAAATGGAGAATATAACTAAACTAGATCTATAAAGATTAAAAAATAATTATACAAGACTAACTATATGAAGTCAAGTAAAAATAGTTAATATTTTTTATAGTTAAGTTTTTAAAAAATCACATCACAAAAAAAGTATATCGATTTTGATTTTTTTGA
>NBMF01000062.1 GCA_002084825.1 Fusobacteriia bacterium 4572_74 | reverse complement strand
TTAAAAAAAATGACTCCTGTTCAATACAGAAATCATCTTTTAAGTTAAAAATTATTTTTAAGAGGCTTTTTTTATTTGTCCTTGACAAAGGGTACAGATTATTTAGGGTTAAGCCTTTTTTTTTACTTTCTTATTACTATTAATTCTTATACTGTTTTAAAGTCTTCTAATTTCTTTCTTCTACTAGGATGTCTTAATTTTCTCAAGGCCTTTACCTCAATCTGTCTAATTCTTTCCCTGGTTACTTTAAATATTTTTCCAACTTCTTCCAAAGTTCTTGGACATCCATCATCTAAACCATATCTAAATCTTAAAACTTTTTCTTCTCTATCACTTAAACTGCATAATACTTCATTCAACTGTTCTTTTAATAGAGTCTTATGAGTTTCTTCATATGGACTCAGCATATTATTATCTTCAACAAAATCTCCTAATTCACTATCTTCTTCACTTCCTACTGGAGTTTCTAATGAAATTGGATCCTGATTCATCTCTAAAATAGTTTTTACTTTTTCAGTTTCCATTCCCAATCTATTACCTAAAATTTCAGGTGTAGCTTCCTTACCCGTTTCTTGCAGATAAATTCTTGCTTCTTTCTTTATTTTATTTATTGTTTCAATCATATGTACAGGTATCCTTATAGTTCTACCTTGGTCAGCTATAGCTCTTGTTATAGCTTGACGAATCCACCATGTGGCATATGTAGAAAATTTATATCCTTTGGCATGTTCAAATTTTCCAACAGCCTTCATCAGACCAATATTTCCCTCTTGAATTAGATCTAATAATTTAAGACCTCTATTGGTATGTTTTTTTGCTATACTTACTACTAATCTTAAGTTAGCTTCTACAAGTTGGTTTTTAGCCCATTCATCCCCGGCATCAGATAATTTAGCTAATTCTATCTCTTGAGCATGTTTTAATAGTGGAACTTGACCGATTTCACGAAGATACATTTTTATAGGTTCATCTACAGATACTCCACCTACAAGTAAGTTCTTTGTGTCCAACTCTTCTTTAGTTATTTCCTTTACTTTTTTAGGGTCAAATTTAGAATCATCTTCTGGAAGACTAGATTTTACTATCATTGATTTATTTTTAATTGTCTTAGTAATTTTTTCCTTGGCTTCAGTCTTTTTCTTTAACTCTTTTTCACTCACTACTTTTATCCCTTGATTAATCATCCCATTGATCAGGGTTTCTATTTTCTCTGGAGCAAAATCATCTTGAAGTTTACTATTTATCTCTTCAAAAGACATCATTTTGTTTTCTAATGCCTTCTTTATAATTTCACGAACTTTCCCATTTTTAATAAAATTTTTCATCTTGCCTCCTCAGCACTTTACAAATCAAATTTTCATAGAAATAAACTCTTTATAATTTTCCTCTAAATCATCTATTTTTATATTTCCAATTATTTTTTCATATATTTTTTTACAATTTAAAAATGATTTTATATTATTTGTTTTAAAAAAAATCATTTTTTCATCTATCTCTTTTATGAACCACCTTTTATAAACCTCAATATAAGTATTTATAATATCATCTTCATTTTTGGCAGAAAGTTCTGTAGATATATTGAGTATTATCTCCTCCTCTTCCTCCTCTAACTTAAAAAAATTCCCACGTAGTAGTTCTTGTATATAGTTTTGTTCTCCATTCTGTTCCATCGTATCGAATATATTTTGAACAAATGGAGAAGTTATAGTCTTATTTTTAAATTTTTTAAAATATTTTCTATCTTTTAAACAAAGTTTTAGTGTTTCTAATTCTAGCTCATCTATTTTTAATGATCTTGTTTTTAAAGGTTGGCTCTCTATTTTTCTAGTTATCATAGTATCTTCATTGTTTAGTATTAAGATTTTTTTTAATATTTCAATCTCTTTTTCCATCCCTAAAGATACTGACAGTTTGTTCAAATACAAACTTTTTTCCAAATCTGTCTCCACAGATAGAAAAAATTCCTTAAATCTTCCTATAAAATTTTGCTTTGCCATAAAATTGCTCAGATCATATTCCTTGACATAATAATCATATAAAAAATCAAAGATTTCCTTTGAATTTTTTACAGATTTCAAAAATTCAGTCTTACCATATTTTTTTAAAAACTCATCAGGATCTTTAGCATTCTTTAGTTCTAAAACCCTTATATTAAATCCATATTTCTTTAAGACTAGACTAGCTTTTTCACTGGCTACCCTACCGGCATTATCCATATCAAAAGCGATTATTACATTGGATGTATATCTTTTTAGAAGTTCAGCCTGTTCATTTGAAAAAGCCGTCCCCAAAGGAGCTAAAGCTACATCAAACCCATAAGCATGCCCTGCTAGTACATCCATATATCCTTCCATTAGGAGTGCATAATTCTTTCTTCTAATGCTGCTTCCTTTATTTTTTATTCCATAGAGATTCCGTCCCTTATGAAATACGGGGGTTTCTGGTGAGTTCAAATATTTTGCAATATCCTTTCTGTCACTCATAGTCCTACCACCGAAAGCGATTACATTTCCACTGGGTGAATAAATCGGATAAATTATCCTATCACGAAAGATATCATAATACCCTTTGTCACCACTCTTTATTAAACCTAATTTAGATAGAACTATAGGATCATACCCCTTCCCTACCAAATGATTATACAGTGAATCCCAGCCATTCAATGCATATCCTAAATTATTTTCTCTTATGAAATCAGGTTGCATTCCCCTATTATTTAGATAGGAAAGTGCTTCCCTCCCAGAATTAGAAAAAATATTCTCTTTAAAAAATGAAAGTGCTTCATCTAAAATTTTATAATATTTCTTATTTCTATCCTCTGAATTATTTCCACTTATAGGAGTTATGTCTAATTTATATTTTTTACTCAGCTCATAGACCGCTTCCCCATAGGTTAGCTTATTATATTTCATATAAAATTTAATAACATTTCCACCTGCACCACAAACAAAACACTTATATATATTTTTTGAGGTACTTACCATAAAGGAAGGATTAGTATCCTTATGAAATGGGCAAAGGCCTTTATAATTTGAACCTGTTTTTCTTAAATCAACATATTCACCTATAACTTCTACAATATTTAATTGTGTTATAACCTTATCTAAATCTTCATTTCTAAATCTCATAAAAACACCATCTCAATTTATTTTGATATTACATTTCAGTATATCTTATAATATTCATTATTTCAAGTATTTTTTAGTAGTATTTTGAATATTTTTCATTTTACTTTAAAATTAATCATAATATAATGAACCTATTAGAAGCTAACATGAGCCAGAGAAGTTTCTCTGGCTCTGAATTTATAATTCTATTTTTATTATTATATAAATAATGGTACCAATACCAATGAAACTATAGACATAAGTTTAACCAAAATATTTAACGATGGTCCAGAAGTATCCTTAAATGGATCTCCTACTGTATCTCCTACTACTGCTGCTTTATGCCTATCAGATCCTTTTCCATCTCCACCATAACCTGCTTCTATTTGCTTTTTAGCATTATCCCAAGCTCCACCGGCATTTGCCATCATGATAGCCATTAGGATCCCTGTTACAAGTGCTCCTGCTAATAATCCACCCAATGCTTCTACAGACCATAATCCTACAATTACTGGTGCTAATACTGCCAATAATCCAGGTATAACCATCTCTCTTAAAGAAGATTTTGTAGAAATATCTATACATCTTTTATGATCAGGTTTTTCTGTATAATCCATAATCCCTGGATGTTCTCTAAATTGTCTTCTAACCTCTTCTACCATTTCCATGGCTGCTTTACCTACTGCTGTCATTGTTAAAGCAGAGAATAGGAATGTAAGCATCCCACCAATAAATAACCCCGCTATTACTTTAGGATTAGTTATATCAATTACCAATGATTTTCCTGTTAGAGCTTCAATGGACTGTTTATATGCTGCAAACAGTGATAATGCTGTAAGTGCTGCTGATCCAATAGCAAAACCTTTCCCTACTGCTGCTGTAGAGTTACCTACTGCATCCAGTCTATCCGTACAAGCTCTTACCTCTTCTGGCAGATTACACATCTCTGCTATTCCACCTGCATTGTCTGCTACTGGTCCGTATGCATCTACTGCTACTACCATACCTGTAGTTGATAACATTCCAACAGCTGCAATAGCAATTCCGTAGAGTCCTGCAAAATTAAATGCTGCCAAAATAGCTATTACTATTACTATTATAGGTGCTACAGTAGATTCCATTCCCACTGCTAATCCCTCGATTATACATGTAGCTGGCCCAGTTTTAGCTGCATCTGAAATTCTGTTTACTGATTTTTTACCTGTATCAGTATATAAGCCTGTAAAATAAGCTATAACTAATCCTGCCACTAATCCAGAAACAATTGCATAGAATACACCCATTGAAATACCTAGGTACTTTATAACTCCAAAAGCACCTACAAGTGCCAATACACCTGATATTCTAGTTGCATTCTCTAATTTATGATAAACCTCATCAGGGTTATCTGTCTTTACTGTAAACGTTCCAATTATAGAAGCTATAATTCCAACAAAAGCTATTAAAATAGGAGCCATAATTAGTGCTAATTTAGGATCTAACATATAATTTGCTTTTACTAAAAGGTTTTCCAAACCAACCCCTGAAATAGTAGCTCCCAGTGCCATAGTAGCTATCATTGAACCTACATATGATTCAAATAAATCGGCTCCCATTCCTGCTACGTCTCCTACATTATCTCCTACATTATCTGCAATAGTTGCTGGATTTCTCGGATCATCTTCAGGTATTCCTACTTCGACCTTTCCTACCAAATCTGCACCGACATCGGCTGCCTTAGTATAGATTCCTCCACCTACTCTAGCAAATAAAGCAATAGATGATGCTCCCATTCCAAATCCTGTTATAATTTTCATATCTGCACCAAATATTATAGTCAATGCTGAAACACCTATAAGACCTAGTCCCACTACTGCTAATCCCATAACAGCTCCACCTGCAAAAGCTACATCCAATGCTTTTGATAGTCCTCCGTCTCTAGCGGCTATAGCTGTTCTTCCATTAGCTTTGGTAGCTATCCTCATCCCTATATTTCCAGCAACTGCTGATGTAATTGCTCCTAATATAAAGGTAAGTGCCACATACGGGCTTAAAAATGTTCCTAATAAAACAGACACTCCTAAAACAAACCATACCAATACTTTGTATTCAGCATATAAAAATGCCATAGCACCCTCTCTAATTGCTTCAGTTATCTCTTCAACCTTAACATCATTAATTTCATATTTATTCACTTTTGCAGCATAAAAATATGAAGCTATCAACGCCAATAGCCCACCAACTATTCCCAATAACAATAAATTAACCATACTAGTTGATTCTTAATTTATTTCACCATATATTTTTTAAATCCATCACTATATACTTCAGACATATCAGCTTTCACTATCATCACCTCTAAATTATCTGTACTGTTGACATAGTTTACAATATCTTCTATGGACATAGAAAAAAAAGCTGTAGAATACATATCGGCAAAGAAACCATCTTCTCCGATAATTACCACCATCTTTCTGTCCCTTACAGGATATCCAGTCCTTTTATCTATCAAATGATGATATTTTTTACCATCTATCTCTACATAAGTTTGATAATCTCCAGATACTCCCAAAGATTTATCAGATACTCCTACGATATGATATATCTTAGAGGGATCTTCTGGATTTTGTAATCCGATCTTCCAAGACTTCCCTTCTGGCTTTATATTCAAAGTTTCTATACTAGATATAGCACTTATAAAGGCATGTTTCACTCCATTTTCTGCCAATATAATCTTAGCTCTATGAATAGCATATCCCTTCAGGAATGAGCCTGTATCTATCTCATTTTTAGAAGTTCTCAATCTGATTTTATTCCCCACCACTTCTAAATTTTTGTAATCTACCATCATGATAGCTTTCTCCAGTTCATCTTTTTTAGGGATCTTTACCCTATCAGATTCATCGAAAAATCCCCAGAGTTTCATCAATGGAGTTATGGTGATATCATATTTGGTTTTACTCAGATTATAGATTTGTTCTACACCTAAAAACAGATATAAACCTTCACTATCTAATTCAAAAAACTTACCTGGATTATGATTCAATTTATAAATCAAACTATTCTCTTTATGGGTATTAAATTTGTCATCTACTCTTTCAATCTCCTCAAAAGCCAGCTCCATTGCCTTTTTAGCTTTTGTAGAGTTTTTAGAGTAAACTACCATATCTATCATCGTCCCAAAGGCAAATTTTCTTTCTACTATTTTTTTATTTTCTTTTTTTCCACATCCAATTAGGAGCAATAATATAAAAATCAATAGAATTTTTTTCATACTATCCCTCTGTTTTTACTCTCACTAATTCTACTTTACCTTCCAATACTTCCATACATGCTATCTCTGCTAAAGTATCTTTTTTTCTTACTTTTACTAAAGATGATTCTCCAGCCATTAATTGACCATATCTTTTACCTAGAGTGATTGCTAATTTATATTTATTAGGTATTTTTTCCAATAATTCATCATAAGTTATTTTTTTTTTCATAATTTTTCCTCCATTATTAGTTGCTTTCTATTTTTATTATTTCTATCAATTCCAATACAGATTTATTCACAGTTTCATTGACTATAACATGATCGTATTTATCTTCAAAAGCCATCTCTTTCAATGAATTTTTTAACCTTAGTTGTACAGTTTCTTCAGGTTCAGTACCTCTTCCACGTAGTCTTTCTTCCAATATTTTTTCTGTAGGAGCTTTAAAGAAAACTAAACATGCATCTTCAAATCTTTTTTTAATTTGAATACCACCTTGTACATCTATCTCTAAGACTACATTTTCTTCACGGCTTAACCTGGATTCTGCTTCGGATTATTACCATGTACATTGGCATACTCTAAAAATTCATCATTTTCTATTCTTTTTTCAAATTCATCTAAAGTTAAAAAATAATATTCCCTGCCATCTTCTTCCCCTTTTCTAGGAGGTCTGGTAGTTGCTGATGTAGCTAAATTAATATTTAGGTCTCTGCGAACTTGTTTACATACCGTTGATTTCCCTGCCCCACTTGGGCCGGATACAACAAATAATCTCCCTCTTCCCATATCTCTTCTCCTTTTTATATCCTCTTTCTCATATTGGTACTCTCTCCTTTAACATCATAAAAATTAGAATAAAGAAAGAGAGTAGATTTTTATAGTAAAATAGGCGACTTAGTCGCCTATTTTTTAATTTTTTTCTACAGTCTTTATTTGTAAATCTTCATATTCATGGAATCCTGTACCTGCTGGTATTCTCTTACCTATTATTACATTTTCTTTCAATCCTTCTAAATAATCTTCTTTCCCTGCAATTGCTGCATTTGAAAGAACTTTAGTAGTTTCTTGGAATGATGCTGCTGAGATAAAACTATCAGTATTTACTGCTGCCTTAGTGATACCTTGGATTACAGATCTATATACTATTTCTTTCTTCTTAGCTTTTCTAAGTGTTTTATTCTCAAGATCTGCAGTTCTCTTTTCGATAACTTCATCTTCTAAGAATAATGACCCACCTGCATTTATAATTATTACTTTTTTAAACATCTGCTTAACAATAATCTCGATATGCTTATCATTTACCGAAACTCCTTGATCTCTATATACTTGTTGTACAGATTCTAGAATAAATTGCTCTGCTTCTACTAAACCTTTGATTTCAAGCACGTCATGTGGTGAAATAACACCTTCAATCAATTTGTCTCCGGCTTTTACTATCATTCCATCGGTAACAATTAAATGTTCTCCCATTGGAATCAAATATTCTTTAACTATTTCAGAATCTTCAACAGATCTTACTAAAAGTATTCTCTGACCTTTCTTCTTTTTACCAGTAACTTCTACCTTACCATCAATCTGAGTTAAAATAGCTTTACCTTTCGGATTTCTAGCCTCAAATAATTCTTGTACTCTTGGAAGCCCACCTGTGATATCTTTTGTTCCTGATGTTTCTGGTATGATTTTAGCTACGATATCTCCTTCGTATACTTTTTCCCCCTCTTTCATCAATAAATATGCTCCATATGGGATTACATATTCTGCAACTTTTTCATCTTTAGAGTTAAATATAATAACTCTTGGATTAACATCTCCAGTTTCTACTGGTTTGATTGCAAGATATTCAGTAACATCATATTTTTCATCATATATTTCTTTGATAAAGAGTTCTCTATATTCAATTCTACCATCTTTTTCAGCGATAATAGGAATATTATATGGATCAAATTCTGTTAATGTATCTCCATCTTTTACTGTTTGTCCTTCTTCTACTCTTAAAATTGAACCAGTTGTTACTATATATTCATATGTTCCAATGATTATTTTAGAACCTTGAGAAACTACTTGTAATTCGTTAGTTTCCTTATTCAATAAAGTCCTAATTTCTTGAAATTCTACAATTCCATCGTTTTCTGCTTTTATAGTATTTTGAGCGATCGATGTTGATGCAACTCCTCCTGTATGGAAAGTTCTCATTGTAAGTTGTGTACCAGGTTCTCCAATAGATTGAGCTGCGATTACTCCTACAGCTTCTCCTAATAGGATCTCTCTATGATTGGATAAATCCCTACCATAACACTTACTACAAACTCCCTTTTCAAGAGCACATGTCAATGGAGATCTTATCTTAACTGATCTAACACCTTTATCTATAATAATTTGTGCTATCTCTTCATTCATCATTGTATCTCTAGGATATAATAATTCATCATTATGATAAAGATCTTCTGCTATTACTCTACCTAAAATTCTTTCATGTAGGTACTCAATGATTTTACCTTCTGAAATCAGATTGGCAACTTCAATGTTTTCATGAGTTCCACAATCATCTTCATTTACAATAACTTCATGTGATATATCTACTAATCTTCTTGTTAAGTAACCCGAGTCAGCTGTTCTTAGAGCTGTATCTGCTAGTCCTTTTCTTGCTCCATGTGATGACATGAAGAATTCCATTACTGTCAGTCCCTCTCTAAAGTTGGCTTTGATAGGTACTTCGATGATCTTACCAGTTGTATCAGCCATAAGTCCTCTCATGGCAGCTAGTTGTCTCATCTGTGCGATAGAACCTCTGGCACCTGAGTTCGCCATCATGTTTACCGGGTTAAAGTCGTCTAGACCATCCATCATATCTGTAGTTACATCTTCGGTAGCCTGTGACCAGATTGCAACTGTTCTTCTATATCTTTCTTCATTTATGATCTCACCAGCTTTATAAGCTCTATTAATTTTAGCTACAGCTTCATCTGCTTTAGTTAAGATAGCTTTTTTAGTTTCAGGAATTGTCATATCTTCTATTCCTACAGTTATTCCTGCTAAACATGCGTAGTGGAAACCAAAGTCTTTGATATCATTGATTAACTTAGCTGTAATAGTGAATCCTTGAGTTTTAAATAAATCTGTGATTAATTCTTTTAACTGCTTCTTACCAAATGTTACATTATATCTCTTAATCTCATGTGGTAATAGTGAATTAAATAAAAGTCTTCCTACAGTTGTAGTTATCATCTTTTTATCTTCACCCATTCTTACATTAACAAGAGCATGAGTTTCGATGATATTATTTTGGTAAGCCGTGATAGCCTGGTTCTTATTTGAGAAGTTCATTCCTTCCCCTTTAGCTCCTAGCTTTTCTTTCGTCATATAGAAACAACCCATTACCATATCTTGAGATGGTACAACTATGGGTTCACCATTTGATAGTGCTATAATATTATTTGAAGCCATCATAAGAGTTTTCGCTTCCATGATAGATTCAGGTGATAATACTAAATGAACAGCCATTTGGTCTCCATCGAAGTCAGCATTGAATGCTGCACATGCTAATGGATGTAGTCTAATTGCTTTACCTTCAATTAATACTGGTTGGAAAGCTTGGATAGATAATCTATGTAGTGTTGGGGCTCTGTTTAATAATACTGGATGATCAGCGATTACATCTTCTATTACTTCCCATACACAGTCATCTGCATCTTCTACTAATTTCTTAGCAGTTTTAATAGTTCCAGCAATCTCTCTCTTTACTAATTCTCTCATAATAAATGGCTTATATAATTCCAATGCCATCTTCTTAGGAATTCCACATTCGTGTAATTTTAACGTTGGTCCTACTACGATTACAGATCTTGCTGAGTAGTCCACACGTTTTCCTAATAAGTTTTGTCTAAATCTTCCTTGCTTACCTTTAAGCATATCTGATAATGATTTTAATTCTCTATTATTTTGAGCTACTACTGGTTTACCTCTTCTACCGTTGTCGATAAGGGCATCTACAGCTTCTTGTAACATTCTTTTTTCATTTTTTACTACGATTTCAGGTGCACCAATATCAAGTAACTTCTTTAATCTGTTATTTCTATTGATTACTCTTCTATATAAATCATTTAAGTCTGAGGTAGCAAATCTTCCACCATCTAATTGTACCATTGGTCTAAGATCTGCAGGAATGATAGGAACACTCTTAAGTATCATCCAAGCAGGGCTATTTTTAGAAGATAATAAGTCTCTTACAACTTTTAATCTTTTAACTAATTTTTTTCTTTTTTGAGCTTTTCCAATTTCTAAACCAGTATCAGCAGGACTTAACACTAAATATCTAGCAAAGTAAAGTACCGATTCTAATTCTTTTGGAGATATACCAATTAAAAGAGCCATCTTGTTAGGAGTCCCTTTAGAGTACCAGATATGTGCTACTGGTGCTGCTAATTGAATGTGTCCCATTCTTTCTCTTCTTACCTTTGATTTAGTTATTTCAACTCCACACTTTTCACATACAAGGCCTTTATATCTCATTCTTTTATATTTCCCACAAGCACATTCCCAATCCTTTGTTGGTCCGAATATTCTTTCACAGAATAAACCATCAAATTCAGGATTTAATGTTCTATAGTTTATTGTTTCTGGTTTTGTTACCTCTCCAAATGACCACTCCTGGATCTTATCTGGAGATGCAAGTTTAATTCTAATTTTATCGAAGTTTTTTATACCCATACTATTAAATAGCCTCCTTAATTAAATCTTTCAAAAATAAATTTTTATAAGGGAAGGTTTCAGTGTGAAAATTAAAATTTCCACACCGTATTCTTGTTCTAACCCTATCTATAATCTCAAACTCTTGGTTTGATTAATCTTCTTCTTTTAAGTCAGCTAATGAGAATTCGGTAATGATTTCCTCTTTTGCTAAATCACTCGAAACATCTATTATGTTACCATCAGTATCAAATAATTCAATATCCAATGCTAAAGCTTGGAATTCTTTTAACAATACTTTAAATGATTCTGGTAAACTTGGTTCTGGCATCTCTTCACCTTTAACGATAGCTTCATAAGTCTTAGTTCTACCCATAACATCATCTGATTTTACTGTTAACATCTCTTGCAAGATACTAGAAGCTCCATATGCTTCAAGTGCCCAAACTTCCATTTCTCCTAATCTTTGACCACCAAATTGTGCTTTTCCACCCAGTGGTTGCTGAGTTACCAATGAATATGGCCCGATTGCTCTAGCATGCATCTTATCTTCGACTAAATGGTGAAGTTTAAGAATGTACATACGTCCAACAGTTACAGGATTATCAAATGATTCTCCTGTTCTACCATCTATTAAATTTACCTTACCAGATCTATCGAATCCAGCTTCTTCTAAGTAATTTTTTATAGTCTCCTCATGTCCGCCTGATTTTTTATCTCCACTATCGAATACTGGAGTTTCAATGTATACACCTTGATCTCCATCTTCATCTTTCATAAATCCAAGAGCTAGTCCTAAATGTACCTCTAGTACTTGCCCGATATTCATCCGTGATGGTACTCCTAATGGATTAAGCACGATATCAACATGTGTTCCATCTTCTAAAAATGGCATATCTTCTGCAGGTAATACTCTTGAGATTACCCCTTTATTTCCATGACGCCCAGAGATTTTATCTCCTACGTTTATCTTTCTTTTTTCAGCGATAAATATTCTGATAGATCTATTGATCCCAGCTTTTAATTCATCTCCATTTTCTCTAGCTAATTCTAAGATTTCTACTACTGTACCCTTAGATCCGTGAGGCATCTTAAGCGATGTATCTCTAACGTCTCTAGCTTTTTCACCAAAGATAGCTCGAAGTAATTTTTCCTCTGCAGGTGGTTCAGTCTCTCCTTTTGGAGTAGTCTTTCCTACCAAGATATCTCCTGGTCCTACTTTTGCTCCTACTCTTATGATTCCTCTTTCATCTAGGTTTCTAAGAGCTTCTTCTCCTACATTAGGGATTTCTCTAGTTATCTCTTCATCTCCTAACTTAGTAGATCTAGCATCTACTTCATACTCTTCTATATGAAGTGAAGTAAATACATCTTCCTTTCTAAGTCTATCAGATATCAAGATTCCATCCTCATAGTTATATCCTTCCCAAGGCATGAATGCCATCAGGATATTTCTTCCAAGTGCTAAATCTCCACCCTTTGTAGATGGTCCATCTGCTAAAATATCACCTACTTCTACTTTTTGACCCATATCTACTAATGGTGTTTGGTGTAAACACATAGCTTGGTTAGATCTTTCAAAGTTTAATAATTTATATGTATGGTCTTTAGTTCCATTTTTTGTTTTTTCAGTTATCACTATCTTGCTGGCATCTAAACCAGTTACTTCCCCGTTTATTTTAGATACAACAACTGCTCCTGAATCTACTGCTACCTTTCTCTCAAGACCAGTTCCAACGAATGGAGCTTCCCCTCTAAGTAAAGGTACTGCTTGTCTTTGCATGTTTGATCCCATCAAGGCTCTGTTGGCGTCATCATGCTCTAAGAAAGGAATTAATCCCGCTGATACAGATACTACCTGCTTAGGAGATACATCCAAATAATCTATCTTTTTACCGTCTACCCATACAACTTCATGTCCAAATCTACATAGTCCATCACCAGTGATTTCATTTGTTTTTTCATCCATTGCAGTATCGGCTTGGGCAATAAATAATCCTTCTTCTTCGTCTGCTGCTAAATATCTAATATCCTCAAAATTAGCTATTCCATCAGTTACTTTTACATACGGAGTTTCCATAAATCCATACTTATTTACTCTAGCATAAGTTGCTAAAGATCCTATAAGTCCGATATTTGGTCCCTCTGGAGTTTCTATTGGACAAACTCTTCCATAATGTGAATCATGTACGTCTCTAACCTCAAATCCTGCTCTTTCTCTCGAAAGACCTCCAGGTCCTAGTGCAGATATTCTTCTCTTATGAGTTAATTCTGCCAATGGATTAGATTGGTCCATAAATTGTGATAATTGCCCTGATCCAAAGAAATCTAAGATTAATGCGTTAAGTGGTCTAGTGTTTAATAGTGATTGCGGTGTAAGTGCAGATGCATCTTGTACAGTCATTTTTTCCTTTACCATCTTGTTCATCTTAGCTAACCCTGATCTGATCTGCATATGAAGTAGTTCTCCTACTCCTCTAACCCTTCTATTAGAAAGGTTATCTATATCATCTGTATGACCGTCTCCACCATATAATCCTATTGCATATTTGATAGTAGCCATTACATCTTCTTTAGTTAATACAACTATGTCTTCTGCAACATCTAATTTTAATCTTTTATTCATCTTGTATCTTCCAACTGAAGCAAAGTCATATCTTTGCGGATTGAAAAACATTTGTCTAATAAGAGACCTAGCTGAATCTACAGTTACCATATCTCCTGGTCTTAACTTTTTGAATACTTCCATTACTGCATCGTCTGAATTTTCAGTTGTATCATCTAATAGTGAATTAGCTAATACCTTGTCTTCAGGCTTAACTTCCCAGTAAGTAAGAGTTTCTAATTTTTCATCTATGATTTTTTCTACTGTCATTTCATCTATAACACTTTCTGCTTCTAAGATGATTTCACCAGTTTCTTCATCATATATATCTTCCTTTATGAAACTTCCCTCTATTCTAGTTCTAAGAATAGATAACAATTCATCTCTGTTAGAGTATTTTTCATAGTATTCTGTAAGATCTTTTACCCTAGTTTCTAATAGATCATCCATTATCTCTGCATTAGTCTCATAAAAGTCTACCGCCTTTAAAAATACAGGTGCTAATACCTTTTTCTTTCTATCTATCTTTACATTCAGATAGTCATTTTTATCAGTTTCAAATTCCAACCAAGTTCCTTTGTATGGAATTATCTTACCAGTAAACATGTCTTTAGCTGTCTGAATATTTACTTCTTTAGTAAAAGATACACCTGGTGATCTATGTAGTTGTGAAACCACTACTCTTTCTGCACCATTTATTATAAATGTAGCATATTCAGTCATTCTCGGTATCTCTCCAAAATAAACTAAGCTCTCTTGTATTTCGTTTCCAGCTTTTTTATTTTCTAATCTAAGCCTAACTTTTAAAGAAGATGAAAAAGTTTTTCCTCTTTTTTTGCACTCTAATTCGTCATTTAGTGGAGGTTCATTTTCATGTAACTCATACCCTACATAATCTAATTTAATGTCACCATTAGAAGATTCTATTGGAAATATTTCCTTAAAGGCCGATTCTAATCCCTTGTTCTCTCTTGAAGTAGGATCTTTTTTAGCCTGTAAAAAGTCCTCATACGAGTTTAATTGGAATTCTAAGAAATGAGGCATTATACCCCTCTCTTTTATCCTTCCAAAACTAGTTCTTTTAATAAGCTTTGTCATCAATTCACGCTCCTTATCTTTATATCATTGAAAATTAATAGTTAATAGCTTAGGCCGATTTCCATCGCTGCCCAACATATGAACTATTAATCTTTGATAAATTTATTTTATATTTTGCTCACTTTTTCAATGATTAAATAGGGCACTCTAAGCTAAAAGAGTGCCCTATTTTATTCAATTAGTCAATTAGTCAATTTTAGACTTAGAGAGTTAATTACTTAACTTCTACTGTTGCTCCTGCCGCTTCTAATTTAGCTGCAACTTCTGTTGCTTCTTCTTTAGAAACTCCTTCTTTAACTTTTGCTCCTGCTTCTTCAGCTACTGCTTTTGCTTCCTTAAGACCTAATCCAGTGATAGCTCTTAATTCTTTGATTACAGCTATTTTTTTAGCTCCTGGAGACATGATTATCACATCAAATTCAGTTTGCTCTTCTACTGCTGCTCCTGCTGCTGCTACTGCTACTGGTGCTGCTGCTGTTACTCCAAAGTGATTTTCTAATGCTTCAACTACTTCTTTTAATTCTAATACAGTCATTGCTTCTAAATCAGCGATGAAAGTTTCTTGGTTAAATGCCATTTTTATGTTCCTCCTAATTTTTATTTGGTAAGCTC
>NBMF01000061.1 GCA_002084825.1 Fusobacteriia bacterium 4572_74 | reverse complement strand
TACCCAAACCTCCTAATTTTTATTTACTTTATTGTATTAAAAAACCCATAGAATTAATAGAGGCTTTTTTAGCGCGTCTATTTCTATGGGTACAGTATAAAAAAGGGTTAAGCCTTTTTTTTTATTTTAGTCATACATCTCTGCAAGTCTAGCTTCTACACCTTCATCTTTGATATATTCATCAAAGTCCATTAATTTATCGATGATTCCATTAGGAGTTATCTCAATAATTCTATTGGCCACAGTTTGGATGAATTCATGGTCATGAGAAGAAAATAGGATTGTTCCATTAAATTTGACTAATGCTTTATTTAATGAAGTGATAGATTCAAGATCTAAATGGTCTGTAGGGTTGTCAAATAAGTAAACATTAGCTCCTGTCATCATTGTTTTAGATAACATACATCTTACTTTTTCTCCTCCAGAAAGAACACTAGGTTTCTTTTGAGAATCTTCTCCAGCAAACAACATTCTTCCTAAGAATCCTCTGATGAAACTCTCGTGCGGATCAGATGAGTATGGTCTTAACCAGTCGATAAGGTCGGTACCGCTCTCTGCTGTAAAGTATTCAGAGTTATCTCTAGGCATATAACTTAAAGAAGTCGTTACTCCCCAAGTAATACTACCTGAATCAGGTTCTATTTCTCCAGCCAAGATTTTGATAAGTGTTGTTTTAACAATATCATTTTTAGCTAAAAGAACTACTTTGTCTCCAGTATTGATAGTAAATGAAATATTATCTAATACCTTTACTCCGTCAATAGTTTTAGTTATATTTTCAACCTTTAACATATTGTTTCCAGCATCTCTTTCAGCTTTGAATTCGATGAATGGATATTTTCTATTTGAAACTTGCATATCTTCAAACTTTAAGTTATCTAACATCTTTTTTCTTGCTGTTGCTTGGTTTGATTTTGAAGCATTGGCACTAAATCTAGCAATGAAAGTCTGTAATTCTTCTCTTTTTTGCTCTAATTTTTTATTTTTATTTCTCATTAATTCTAATACAACTTGACTTGATTCGTACCAGAAATCATAGTTTCCTACAAACATCTTAACTTTACCGTAGTCAATATCAGCAATATGAGTACATACTTTATTTAAGAAATGTCTATCATGTGACACTACAATGACAGTTTCATTAAAGTTTCCTAGGAAGTTCTCTAACCAGTTAATAGCATGGATATCCAAACCATTTGTAGGTTCGTCTAATAAAAGTACATCTGGATCACCAAATAATGCTTGTGCTAAAAGAATCTTAACCCTTTGAGGTTCTGTAAGTTCATTCATCACTCTATAGTGAATAGAAGGATCTACTCCTAATCCTGTAAGTAATTTTTCAGCATTAGTTTCAGCAGACCAACCATCTAACTCCTCTATTCTATCAGTTAAATCTCCAGCTCTAGCATAGTCTTCATCTGTAGCATCAGGTTTTGCATAAAGTTCTTCTTGTTCTTTTTTGATAGCAAACAATTCTTTATGTCCCATCATTACTACATTTAAAGCTACTTCATCAGCGTGAGCAAAATGGTCTTGTTGTAAGAAAGATAACCTTTCTCTAGAACCTAAAATAACTTCACTTTATACTTACGTCGTCGAATAATTTTTTTCCAGGGAACATAAGTCCTAAACCACTAGTTGATATCATTTATTAACCTCCAAATTTTTATAAGTTCAACAGACAATTATGATTAAATATCTATATCCAATTATAAAAAAAAATTTTTTTATTCGTAACATTATATCATATTTTTCAAGTATTTAGTATATACTATTAGTAGTAAGTCTATTTATATAATTAGTGACAAAAGACTAAAAATTTGGTTATTAATAACTATAAAAGTTTTATGTAACTGAGTAGAAGAGATTAAAAAAATTAAAAATTAGAGTTAAATCTATAAAATAGGAGTGATGATATATGTTAGCAGCATTTATAATGGCAGGAGGATCAGGGGAAAGATTTTGGCCCTTGTCAACGAAGGAAAGGCCTAAGCAGTTATTGAAATTAATAGATGAAGATAGAAGTTTAATTAGGATGACAGTAGATCGTATACTGCCAATTATATCAGCAGATAAAATATTTATAGGGACAAATGCTGTCCAGGCAGAAGCTGTCAGGATGGAGCTGCCAGATCTACCATATGAAAATATAATTGTGGAACCAGCATTTAAGGATACCGCTGCTGCTATTGGATATGGAGCAGTCAAGATAAAAGAAAAATTAAAAAATGAAAATATTACCATGGTGGTTCTGGCTTCGGATCATATCATAAAAAATGAAGATAACTTTAGAAAAAGAATAGTAGGAGCCAGTGAGATAGCAGTAGAAACAAATTCCATCATTACATTAGGGATAAAGCCTAATAAACCCGAGACTGGATATGGATATATAGAAGTAAAAGAAGTCTATATAGGGGAGCCTAGTAAGGCAATAAGATTTTGGGAAAAGCCAAATTTAGAAAGGGCAGAGGAATATGTAGAAGCTGGAAATTATCTTTGGAACAGCGGAATGTTTGTCATGGGAATCGATATGATCATGGAGTCCTTTGAAAAATATATGCCAAAACATTTTAAAATTTTTAATAAGATCGCTAAATTAAAGGATAAAAATTTAGATATAGATGGTGAAACTGAGGAGCTTAAAACTTTATTTGAGAAGTTTGAAAAAATATCTATAGATTTTGGAATTATGGAAAAAGCCCAGAATATCCAGGTTATACCTGTGGATTTTGGATGGAATGATGTGGGGAGTTACCCTGCTCTAGATGAGGTATTAGAACACAATGAAAATGGGACAGTGAATAGAGCCAAAGAACTCATTGAAATTGGGAGTAGGAATAATATAATTATAGGTATGAAAAAAATAGTAGCTACAATAGGGTTAGAAGATATAGTTATAGTAGAAACTGATGATGCCCTTTTGGTGTGTAAAAAAGAGAGAGCCCAGGATATAAAGAAAGTATTGAAGGAGATAGCAGAGAGGGAGAAGGTTAATTAACTCCTACTTCTTATGGAGATTCCACGAGTATTAGAATGTCGTAGAAAAATATGTAATTAAAATTTGAATTTAAATGTGGACTTATAAAAGAGGAACTGAGGTGTGGGTGAAAGTGTAAAAAATTGTAATAAAAAAGAGAGATTAAAAAAAGGAGACAAAATATGAAAATACTGTGGTACGATACGGAAACAACTGGGTTAACAGAAAACAGTGCGATGTTTCAAATATCTGGAGTGATAGAGATAGACAGCGAAGTAAAGGAAGAGTTTGATATATTCTGCCATCCCCATAAGGGAGCAGATATATCGGAGCAGGCCTTGGAAGTGACTGGAATGAATCGTGAACAATTAGATAGTTTTCAATCTCCTAAAAAAGCCTATGAGGAGTTAGTAGAAATTTTTTCGAAATATATAGATAAATTCAATAAAGATGATAAATTTATCATTGCAGGACAAAATGTAAAATTTGATATAGATGTATTGAATAGATTTTTTAGGAGAAATAATGATAATTATTTAGGAAGTTTTCTCAACTATAAACAGGTATTTGATACTCTAAGTATATATATGGCATTGGAAATAGCAGATGTAGTACCCAAATTAGAGAATCATAAGCTGGAATAAAAAAACAGAAGATAAAACTTTAGAAAATAGGAAACAAAAGCTGGCATTCTAAAGGTAGAGTGCAGAGATGATGGTGTGATTTTTATGAACCAGTGTAATCCTGAATTTTATGAAATATTGGATAAAAAAGAAATAGTCAATACGTTAAATATTGATCTAGATGAAATCATGGATGATCTTTCTATTCAAATTGTATCTACAGGATTAAAGGATATTCTGATTCCAATTAAATCATTGAAGGCATTATGTGATATAAAACCAAATTTTGCACCCTTATACGATATTCCTGAAGAGGCTGCAACAGGGACATCTAATGGAGCATTGAGTTGTTATCTGTATAAATATGGGTGCGTTCTTGAAAAAAATTAAATTATAAAAAAATCTATCCCTGACTAAGGGATAGATAAAAAATAATCTATTTAATTATGAGTCGGGTTGGCCTAAGGCAAAGATTTTAGTTTTTTGTAATCGATTGCACTTGCATAATCTTTTAATTCTTTCTTGGTTATGTTCTGCCCTTCAATCAATACTAGAAATCTATCAGCAATAATGAGTTTGATTTTTCCACTCTTGGTATCTGGTGTGAATTTCACAATAGCTTTTTGACGACTAACTCTTTCAAATTTTCCACCATCAGATGTAGTTAAGATAGGATTATTGAATATCATTGTCATATTTTGTATAAGCTGGGAATCAGTAATAATCTGCACACTAATGGAACTGGATTTTTTATTATATTGGCGTTTAGTAGTGATAGCACCACCTAATAAAGATGCATTCATTGGGTGATAATCTGTATTTGGAGTAGTCCATCCAGTTAAAGGTTTTGGAAGAAAAGGTTCTAGTCTTTCTGCCACCTCTTGTTGAATTAATTGCGAGGCATAGTTGAGACTTTCGACAGAATCTTTATATTCGCCGTCTTTATAATATTTATATGAATCCTTCATATATGCTTCAATATCGTTGGCATACGCAGGGACAGAAAATATTATTAATATGATGAATAGTCCACTCATCTTTAGATTTTTGATACTAAAATTAAACATACAAACCTCCTTTTTTAGATTAAATTGGATAACAATTACATTACGATAAACATATGGGAACATAAACGGTATAAAAATAAATATTCAATATTAGTATATAAATAATAATAAAAAAATCCTTTTTTATTAATGATAAATTTTATATAATTTTAAATCGTGGTTATGATTGCAGTGAACAGAGTGGAAAGGTCGCTGTATAAGATGTGGATCTTATTTTATTATTTCATATTTTTAAATGGAGGAATAGAGAGAATTTTGTAAAAATATTAAATAACTTGACTATGAAAATATTTAGGGTAAAATTAAGAGAGGATAAAATTAGGATAATAAACAACCTCTAGCAGATTATGATAAAGATGTCAAAAGAAAGAGTTTCTCACAGGTGGTTGGCTAAAAATAATAAAGAATTCTTATGAAACTGTAGAAAAACGAAGAATTATTTAATGGGTTATAAAGGGGGAGATTCTTATGATGGTAACAGTATTAATGCCTGTATATAATGCAAGTGAATTTTTAAGGGAAGCAATGGATAGTATTTTAGATCAAACTTATGAGGAGTTTGAGTTTTTAATAATAAATGATGGGTCTACAGATTCAAGTGTAAATATAATTGAGTCCTATGAAGATGAAAGGATAAGATTAGTCCATAATACCGAGAATTTTGGGCTTATAAAAACTTTGAATAAAGGGATAGAGATGGCTTTTGGGAAATATATTATCCGCATGGATGCTGATGATATATCAGAAAATAATAGAATAGAAATCCAAGTGAATTTTATGGAAAAAAATAATGATGTGGCAGTAGCAGGATCTAATGGAGTGATATTTTTATCTGATAAACCTCTGATAAAAAAACCAACAGATTTTCCCATAAAATATAGTGAGATTAGATGTAAACTTCTGTTTGAAAGCCCGATAATACATCCTGCTGTAATAATGAGAAAAAATGTGTTATTAAAAAATAATTATAGATATAGGAATGAATATAAGGATACAGAAGATTATGGGCTGTGGATGGAAATAGCCAAGGAGCATAAGATCGTAAATATTCCAAAAAAATTATTGAGATACAGGATAGTTTCTAACAGTATGACTAATCAAGCGCTAAAAAAGATGAGTGATAGGATAAGGGTAATGAAAAAAATATATATTCTGGGATTGGATTATTTAGGGGTTAAATATAGTGAAGATGAACTGGATATTCACGCAGAGATAGCTCTTTCTTCTACTTTAAAACACTTTCAATATACTAAAAAAAGTGTTGAAAAATGGCTACAGAAATTAATAGCTGCAAACAATTCGATCGGAAGATATAGGGCAGAAATTTTTAATAAAGAAATAGCGGAACAGTATTTTAGTGTCTGTGTATATAATGGAGCCTATGTAGATTATAAAAATAGTAAATTTGCCGACTATAATCCTAAGAGTTTTTTTTCATATATGAAGTTAAAGAGTGCTGTTAGGATAAAGCAGATGGTAAGATAAAAAATATTTAAGTTTAAAATCAAGAGGGGTATAGTATGCCGGAGGATAGATTGAATAAGATTCAAGTTACTGAGGAGGAAAGTGTATTTACAAGTTCCTCCCATGGTGGAATATTTATTGATAGAATTAGGAGTTACTTTATCCATTGTTTCCATATTTTAGGCTGATATCCTAGAGTTACTCTATCTTTCACCCTTAAAATTGGTGTTTTAAAGAGAGTAGGAGACTCCATTAATAATTCTAAAGTATCAAATATATAATATTCTAAATTACGCTTTTTAAACTCTTTTCCCTTTCTATCGAGTAACTCCTCAATATCAAAAGTTTTTGTTATACTCCTCAACTCTCCTTTTGAGATCTCTTTTTCCTTAAGGTTGATAAATTGAATATTAATTTTTCTATCCTTAAAAAATCTTATGGTTTTCTTTGTATCATTACAGTTTTTTACTCCAAATATTTGTATCATAGGTTAACTCCTCATATTAGTATAATTATTATATTTTACTATAAAGACAAAAAAATGTTAAACTCTATCTTAAGAAAGATAAAAAATATTTTTAGGGGAGGTATAAAATGAAAAAAATAGCATTAGTAGCTCATGACAGGAAAAAAGATGAATTGGTTGATTTTGTAAAGAAGCACAAGGAATTCTTTTCTAAATATAGTTTGGTTAGCACAGGAACTACCGGAGGAAGAATTATACAAGCTACAGATTTAGAGATTATTAGATTTCAATCGGGACCAATTGGAGGAGACCAGCAGGTCGGAGCACTTATTGCAACCGATGAGATAGAGGCAATATTCTTTTTCAGAGATCCTCTCACATCACAGCCTCATGAACCAGATGTACAGGCTCTCATAAGATTATGTGATGTTCATAAGATCCCAGTAGCTACAAATACGGCTACAGCTGATTTTTTGATTAAAGGGATGAAAGCTCTATAAAATTAGAATCAAGAATATTTGTTTAATGATTTAAAAATTGTTCTAAAATAAAACTTTAAAACCATTTGACAAACATGTCGTGGTGGTGTATAACATATGTAAGCGGTTACACTGTAAATGAGGAGAGTGTTATGAAGATAAAAGATATAGCACAATTAGCAGGGGTCTCCATAGCTACAGTATCGAGAGTAATAAATAACTCTTCTTCGGTGAGGGAGAAAACAAGGAATATGGTCTTAGAAATTATAAAGGCTAAGAACTATAGACCCAATATAACAGCTCAAAATTTGGCTAAAAAAGAAACGAATACTATCGGAGTAGTAATCCCAGATTTGGATAATCCTTTTTTTGGAAAGATAATAAATGGTATTTATGAAAAAATAGAAAAAGAAAACTTAAATATGATTTTATTAAATAGTTATGGCAGTCTAGAAAAAGAAAAAAGAGTAATAGAGACACTGCTAGAACAAAGGGTAAAGGGGGTTATAATAGTCCCTGTAGCAAAAGATAAATTTTCAAGTTATAAACATTTTAATAGGTTAGATGAATTTGGAATTCCTTATGTACTTATAGATAGAGAGGTTGAAGGAGATAAATTTTCCGAGGTATATCTAGAAAATAGAAACGGTGCCTATAAGGCAACTAAATATCTATTGACCAAAGTAAGTGATATAGCCATGATCTCTGGACCTATAAGAACTACCACAGCCACTAAGAGATTAGAAGGTTATAGTATCGCTATGGGTGAGAAAAAAAAAGAGAAAAAAATCTACTATGGTGATTATAGAATAGAATCTGGATATAAGATAATAACTCAAATGATTAAGGGAAAAAATCTTCCTGAAGCATTATTTGTAGCTAACAATATGATGACCTTGGGAGTTATAAAGGGCCTTATAGAAAACAATATTAAAATATCAGAAAATATCTTAATATTTAGTTTTGATGAGGTGGAAATGGCTGAAATTTTTGGGGTAAAGATAGATTATTTAGAATTTGATGTAAAATCTGTCGGAGAAAAGGCTGTAGATATTTTAAAAAGTAAATTAAATGGAGATAAGTCCAGGAAGATTATAAAAATAGCAGGGAAAATAAAAAAATAAATTTTTTAATATAAGATGTAAACGGTTACAGGGAGGGAAAATGAAAAAAATATTAGTAATTGGAAGTCTTAATATGGATTTAGTTACCATGAGTGAGAGACATCCTAAATTAGGAGAAACAATTATTGGGAAAAGCTTCTTTCAGATTCCAGGAGGGAAAGGAGGTAACCAAGCTGTTGCTATAGCTAAATTAGGCGGAGAAGTAACTATGTTTGGTTGTGTAGGAAAAGATTCTAATTAAAAAAAAATAATGTAAATATAGAATGTATAAAAAAAGGTGAAAAAAATACGGGTATAGCTACAATAGTAGTGGATGAAAATGCAGATAATACAATAATAGTAGTCCCAGGAGCTAATTTTGAGATAAATACAGATGATATCGATAAAAATATAGACCTGATAAAAAATGCAGATATAGTCCTTCTTCAACTAGAAATTCCTATAGATGTGGTGGAGTATATCTTGAAAAAATCAAAGGAATATAATAAAATCACGATACTTAATCCAGCTCCGGCTGAGAAGCTATCAGTGGATATAATAAAGAATGTAGACTATCTGGTACCTAATGAAACTGAATTAGAATTACTCAGTGGGATGTCTACAAATTCGGAAAGTGAGGTATTGGTAGCTTCTAAAAAACTTATGGATATGGGAGTAAAAAATCTCATAGTTACCATGGGAAAAAATGGATCGATCTTTGTAGGAGAGGATAAAGTAGTAAAAGTAGGAATCCATAAAGTAAAAGCAGTGGATCCAACAGCAGCAGGGGATTCGTTTATCGGTGGAGTTATCAGGATGCTGGCAGAAGGGGAAAAAATAGAGGAAGCTATGGAAAGGAAGATTATTAAATAGTGAGATCAGTTCTGTAATAGCTAAGATGGGGCATACAGATCATATAACTGTAGGAGATGCAGGATTACCAATTCCAAATGAAGTAAAGAGAATAGATTTGGCCGTGGAAAAGGGAGTACCTACTTTTTTAGGAACTTTAGAAGTGATCTTGGATGAATTAAAGGTAGAAGAAGTGGTGATTGCTAAGGAAATGGAAGATATAAGTAGTGAATTTCATACTAAATTATTAAAATTATTAGTGAAAAAATGTGGAGAAATTACCATTGTAGAAGTATCTCATGAGGAACTTAAAGGAATAACTAAGTCAAGTAAAGCTGTGGTGAGAACTGGAGAATGTACACCATATGCCAATATTATTTTGAAATCAGGAGTAACATTCTAAGGAGAAAAGTATATGGAAAAAATATTAGAAATTTCAGGAATAATTAAAGATTTCCCAGGTGTAAGAGCGTTGGATGGAGCCAAACTAAATGTGTATGAGGGAAAAGTAATGGCTTTACTCGGTGAAAATGGTGCAGGGAAATCAACTATGATGAAAATAATGACGGGAATATATAAAAGGGATGCAGGAATTATTAAACACAATGGCAAAGAAGTTCAATTTAATGAACCCAAAGAATCACAGGAGGCAGGGATATCTATAATTCATCAAGAATTGAACCTAATAGATCATCTTTCTATAGCAGAAAATATTTTTTTAGGAAGAGAATTAACTAAAAATTTCAGCATAGATTGGAATCTCATGTTTAGTGAAGCAGATATAATTTTGAAAAAATTAAATCTAAAACATTCATCCAAAGAATTGGTAGGGAAACTTAGTATCGGAGAGAAACAGATGATAGAGATAGCCAAAGCTCTCTCTCAAAATGCTAAAATAATAGTTATGGATGAGCCTACAGATGCCCTGACAGACACTGAAACAGAGAGTCTATTCAATGTAATTAAGGAACTGGTAGCTGAAAATAAAAGTATTGTGTATATATCTCATAGGTTGAAAGAAATATTTGAAATATGTGATTATGCTACTATTATGAGAGATGGAAAGTTTATAGATGAATCTTTGGTAGCAGATATAACTGAAGATTATATAATTGAGAAGATGGTAGGAAGAAAATTAAAAGATCAGTTTCCCAGGATAGATACGGAATTAGGAGATGTATCCCTGAGAGTGGAAAATTTGAGTGGTGAAGTTACAAAAGATATTAATTTTTTCCTTAAAAAAGGTGAAATATTGGGAATAGCAGGACTTATGGGAGCAGGAAGAACAGAATTGGCTAAAACTATCTATGGATGTTTCAAAAAAACAAGTGGTCAAATCTATATAGACGGGAAAAAAAAGGAGATAAACTCTCCTCAAGAAGCATTAAAAAATAAGATAGCCTATGTCTCTGAAGACAGAAAAGGGGATGGATTATTGTTGGGGCTTTCTGTAAAAGAAAATATGAGTTTATCTTCGTTATTAAAGTTTGAAAACACATATAAAAAAATAGATGAAAAAAAAGAAAAGATAGAAGTTGAAGAATTTATATCTAAATTTAATATAAAAACTCCTACAATGGATCAGCTTATAAAAAACTTAAGCGGAGGAAATCAGCAGAAAGTAGCTATAGCCAAGGCACTTATGACTGTTCCAAAAATATTAATTTTGGATGAACCTACAAGGGGAGTCGATGTAGGAGCAAAGAAAGAGATATATGATCTTATAAATGAGTTTAAAGATCAAGGGATGAGTATAATTATAATTTCCTCTGAAATGCCAGAAATATTGGGCCTCAGTGACAGAATAATGGTAATGTATGACAAAACTATTACAGGAATATTCAGTAGAGAAGAAGCTACACAAGAAAAGCTAATGAAGTGTGCTATAGGTGTTATGAAGGAGGAAATAGATGAAAACTAGTACAGTATTAAATGGTACAGCAGTTAAAAAAGAAAATGTGTTGTTAAAGAACAAACCGTTGATAGGTTTGATTATATTTGGAGTGATAGTTTCAATATTAAATCCTAGATTTTTATCGACAACGAACTTATTAAACATATTGAGACAGACATCTATAAATGCAATAATAGCAGCAGGAATGACCTTTGTAATATTAACAGGTGGAATAGATCTTTCGGTTGGGTCTATCCTAGCTCTCTGTGGTGCAGTATCTGCAAGTATGCTAGCTGTAGGAGTTAATGGTTATCTAGTTTTGATAATAACTATAATATTAGGAACGATATTAGGGGCAGTCAGTGGAAGTTTTATAAGTTATGGAAAATTACAGGCTTTTATAACAACCTTGGTAGCTATGACATTACTCAGAGGGGCAACTTTAGTATTTACAGGTGGAAAACCAATCTCTATGGGATTTGGAAATAACTCGATGTTATTTGATACCATAGGTGGAGGATATTTATTTGGAATTCCAGTACCAATATATATAATGATAGTAGTATTTACAGTGTGTAACTACGTTTTAAAAAATACAAAATTTGGTAGATATGTTTTTGCAGTAGGTGGGAATGAAGAAGCTACAAAATTATCTGGAATTAATGTGGAAAAATTGAAAATAAAAGTGTATGCTATAAGCGGTGGATTGGCTGCCTTGGCAGGGATTATAATTACATCTAGATTGGGATCAGCTCAGCCTACAGCAGGAACAGGGTATGAATTGGATGCCATTGCAGCAGTAGTACTAGGTGGAACTTCACTTTCTGGAGGAGTGGGAAGTATATCAGGAACAATAACAGGAGCACTGATTATAGGAGTATTGGGGAATGCATTGAATCTATTGGATGTATCTTCGTATTATCAAATGATGATAAAGGCTTTGGTTATATTAGCAGCAGTATTAATTGATAGAAAGACACATAAATAAAAAGGGGGCTAAAAAATGAAAAAAACATTAAAATTATTGGTTGTAGGACTTTGTATTGGAATGATGTCAACTGTAGCATTTGCCAAGGGGAAGGTAGGATTAGTAATATCTACTTTAAATAATCCTTTCTTTGTAGATCTAAAAGAGGGAGCACAGGATGAAGCAAAAAAACTAGATATGGAACTTATAGTTTTAGATTCTCAAAATGATCCGGCTAAAGAATTATCAAATGTAGAAGATTTAATTGTAAGGGGAGTAGATGTAGTATTAATCAATCCTACTGATTCAGATGCAGTATATAGAGCAGTGAGAAGTGCCAACAGATCAAAAGTACCTGTAATAACTTTAGACAGAGGAGCAAATAGAGGGAAGGTAGTCACTCATATTGCATCGGATAATACTGCTGGAGGGAAGATGGCTGGGGAATTTATCTTAAAAAAATTAGGTAAAAATGCTAAAATAGTTGAATTACAAGGAATTCCAGGAACAACTGCAGCAAGAGACAGAGGAAAAGGATTTAATGAAGTAGCTAAAGGAAACTTAGATGTAGTAGCTAGACAAGCTGCTGACTTTGATAGAACTAAGGGACTTACTGTTATGGAAAATATGATTCAAGCTCAACCAAAAATAGACGGTGTATTTGCTCATAATGATGAGATGGCTTTAGGAGCACTTAGAGCTATTGGAAATAATAAAAATATATTAGTAGTAGGTTTTGATGCGACTGCTGACGCTGTAAAATCAGTAGAAAAAGGTGAAATGGCGGCAACAGTTGCTCAACAACCTAGATTAATCGGATCTCAAGGAGTAGAAACAGCAAATAAGATAATAAAAGGAGAAAAAACTCCTAAATATATTCCAGTAGAATTACAATTAATTACAAAATAAGAATATTAAATAATAGATGGGAAGGAAGAAATTTCTTCCCATTTGTTCTATAAAAATATCGATTTAGTAGAAGATGATAAATATGAGACGATCTGTGGGGCATTGATACTGGCAGACTTGATGTTAAATTAGATAACTTGATATTCTCATCTAATTTTAGGACAAAAGACATATTTATAACTCATAAATTGTAGTAGAATAATTTGCAAGATATAAATTTTATTGGAGCAGAAATTGTAGAAAATTAATGAAAAAATAAGTATATTTTTTTATGTGCATTTAGAGCTAAGATAAATGGCATAAAAATTGTTACCTGTAAAGGGTATCACTGATATCTCTGCCAGTTAATGGTATCATCAAAATTTCTAGAGATTATTACATAATCTAAGAATCGTGAGATAATAGTTTACTCTGTAAACATAGAATTTTGAGATAAAATTTATTCTGTAAATTAAGAATATTGCGATAATTATCAGCTATTAAAAATGTTTGCATAAGCAAACATCCAAGGGGGAATAAAATTGAAAATATTTATCGACACGGCAAATGTAGAAGATATAAAAAAGGCTAATGATATGGGTGTTATTTGTGGTGTAACTACAAACCCATCACTTATTGCAAGAGAAGGAAGGGTATTTAAAGAGGTTGTAACAGAGATAACATCTATTGTAGACGGGCCTATAAGTGCAGAAGTAATCTCACTAGAAGCTCCTAAAATGTTAGTAGAAGCTGAAGATTTAATCAAAATTCATCCAAATATCACAATCAAGTTACCTATGACTGTAGAAGGTTTAAAAGCATGTTCTGCACTATCTAAAAGAGGAATAAAAACTAATGTAACTCTAATATTTACTCCTAATCAAGCTCTATTAGCTGCCAGGGCAGGAGCGACATTTGTATCACCATTCTTAGGGAGACTAGACGATATCGGTGTAGATGGAATCGAATTAATAAGAGAGATTGTACAAATATTTAATGTACACAATATAAAATCAGAAATAATTGCTGCAAGTATTAGAAATCCATTACACGCAAAGGAAGCTGCTAAAGCAGGAGCACATATTGGAACTATGCCTCTTGGTGTAATTGAAAAAATGACTCAACATCCATTAACAGATGCAGGAATAGCTAGATTCTTGGCTGACTGGGAAGGAGTAAAATAAAAAAAATGGAATTATAGTATGAAAGGCAGGGTTAGTGGTTAATTTTAAGTAAAAAATTCAAAATTATGAACTCTACACTATTTTTTATGACTTGACAATAACTAGTAAATTACATATAATATTGGTAGAAAAAACAAATAATGTACACTAATTTTATTTAAAAAGGAGTTAAAATGGCAGATATCAAGATGTTAACAGAAAAAGCTACACAGATAAGAAAAGATATAGTGACTATGATTTGTAAATCAAAATCAGGGCATCCAGGGGGATCACTATCAGCAGCGGATATAGTGACTACACTATATTACAATGAGATGAATATCGATCCAAAGAATCCAAAGATGGCAGACAGAGATAGATTTGTTTTATCAAAGGGACATGCGGCACCGTTATTATATGCGGTATTAGCAGAGAAGGGATATTTTGATAAAGAGTTATTAGGAACACTTAGAAAATTTGGATCACCGCTACAAGGGCATCCAGATATGAAAAAATTACCAGGAATAGATATGTCTACAGGTTCATTAGGGCAAGGGTTATCAGTGGCAAATGGAATGGCATTATCAGCAAAATTAGACAACAAATCATATAGAACATATGTATTATTAGGAGATGGAGAAGTGCAAGAAGGGCAAGTATGGGAAGCTGCTATGACTGCTGCTCATTATAAACTTGACAATGTATGTGCGTTCTTAGACTCTAATAACTTACAAATAGATTCATAAAGGTCAACCTACAATGGTTATAGCTAAAACTACTAAGGGTAAGGGTGTTTCGTTTATGGAAAATGTATGTGGATTCCATGGAGTAGCTCCTACAGCAGAGCAAACAGAGATAGCATTAGAAGAATTGAAACACGTAGAATGTTGTACTAACTAATAGGAGGCCGAAAAAATGAGTAAAAAAGCTACAAGACAAGCTTACGGAGAAGCGTTAGCTGAATTAGGAAGAGTAAATAAAGATGTAGTGGTTTTAGAGGCAGACTTATCTAAATCTACAAAGACTGCAATATTTCAATCTGAATTTCCTGAAAGACATTTTAATGTAGGAATTGCAGAAGCAGATTTAATGGCTACAGCAGCAGGATTTGCAACTACTGGAAAGGTAGCATTTGCTTCTACATTTGCAATGTTTGCAGCAGGAAGAGGATTTGAGCAAATTAGAAATAGTATTGCTTATCCAAAATTAAATGTTAAAATAGCTCCAACTCATGCAGGAATTTCTGTAGGAGAAGACGGAGGATCACACCAATCTGTAGAAGATATAGCGCTTATGAGATCTATCCCAGGAATGGTAGTATTATGTCCTGCAGATGCAGAAGAAACTAAACAAATGGTATTTGCAGCAGCAGAATATGATGGCCCCGTATATCTTAGATCAGGAAGATTAGATACAGAAGACATCTATTTAAATACTGATTATAAATTTGAGATTGGAATAGCTGATACTTTAAAAGAAGGTACAGATGTTACAATTGCAGCTACAGGAATGTTAGTTCATGAAGCTATGGAAGCAGCAAAAACATTGGAAGCAGAAGGGATCTCAGTTAGAGTGATCAATGTTTCTACAATTAAGCCATTAGATGGTCCTACTATTTTAAAGGCAGCACAAGAGACAAAGTTTATTGTAACTTGTGAAGAGCATTCAGTGATAGGAGGATTAGGAGGAGCAATCTCTGAATTCTTAGGAGAAACTCATCCAACATTAGTAAAAAAATTAGGAATCTATGATAAATTTGGTCAATCTGGAACAGGTAACCAATTATTAGATGAATATGGATTGAGAGCAAAAAATATAGTAGCAAAAGTAAAAGAAAGTATGTAATTATATAAAAAGCTGTGGAATCTTTCACAGCTTTTTTGATATGTAGATGACAACAGCAGCTATTTTAAATTTAAAAAGTTTTTAGGGTTGTTTGCAACTATATTTTCTAAAAGTTCTTTTTTGTCGAGATCACTTATATTAGCTGAATTAACTACCTTTTCAAATTTACTAAAATAATTTTTATAATGACCCTCATAGCATTCATCGGACAAAACCATAGGTACATCGGAACCCCATAAAAGTTTATCACTGAGTTTGAATTTTCCCTCTTTAAATTTTTCTTTATAATCTAATTCAATAACTTTTTTTAAATTATTAGAAAAATCGTTTAGTTTATCCTTTCCATAATTGTATGCTGATATATCAGCATATGTGTTTGGATATTTTTGAAGTAACTTTATTATAGTATAAGTCCATGAATTTTTATCTATACCTCCAACCCATATTTTTAAAGGATCAAGCATGTCTTCTATTCCATCTTCACCACCAAAATGTGCGAAATTTATCTTATTTTATCTCTTTAAATTTAATAACTTTATCGAAGTGAGAATTATTGCCTTTTTCCTTTATGATATTTTCATTGTTTACGGTGGAATAATATTTTTGCTGACTAAACTTAGTCATTATTTCTATAAATTCTGATATGTCTTTTTTAGATGTAGATAAAACTTCCGCTTTTTCCTGCTCCATATCTTCTAAACTTATATTATATAGATAGTGGGTATATGAAAGATTCATAAGGGTATCAGGAGTATAAGCTTGATAATATTTTGCCATACTTTTTAGGATAAATCCATCAAATTTATCTTGTTTTATATTCAATTCACTTCTTAAATAATTTGGTATTTCTTTGTAAGTATCAAGAGTTTTATCTACTTCTCCATCTCTATAAGATGAAGCTACGATATCTCTATTTAATGTGATATAGAACCAAGCACCGTAGGCACCATTTTGCACTCTAATCTTGTTGTTTAGATATTCATTGATCATGTTAGACATGATCTTATATTTACCATTGTACTTATAGCCCATGTCTGTCAGATTATTACCCCAAGAAGTCGAACCATTTTGAGCAGGGACTATGATAGCTAAGTTAGAATTTTCTAGTGTTCCATAGCTTTCTTTCTGAATAGGAGTATCTTTTATCTTACTCAAAAGAGGTGTAATATTTGTTTTGAAATTTTGGTAATTACCTCTATTGGAATAGAAGATAAGTAAGTTATGTTTGTTGAATATTTTTTCTCTGATGGTCTTCATATCTTCCTGTAATTGTAGAAAATTTTCATCATAGTTATCTAAAATTTTATTTAACTTAGTTAGCATAGGAGGGTATACATAGTAACCCCTACCACCAAAATTAACTTCTTCATCTAGATAGTAGTTATAGTTTGGGTTGATCATGGACATAGTTTTGATTACCGACATCCTATTGATAACGTTAGCATCTGAAGAGCTAGTCAAGATTGAATCACGGAGACCCTCTAATCTTTTTTTTATCTCTAATTTATTGTCGAAATTACCCTCTAAGAATAAATTTTCTAGTGTATTGTATACCTCTGTTTTGTCATCCTGGAGGTATTCAAAGTTTATTACAAATCTTCTAGAGATATTGTCGTTATCTAAAATGGCAGTCCTGTTGTTTAAACCAAGTTTGAAAAAATATTTAGTTAAATTATTGGATATCTCCTCAAAGGAAAAATCTTTTGTGCTGCTGGCAGACATCAGATATGAGAATAATTCTGAATCTAATTTTTCAGATTGATTCAAACCGCTGGTATCGAACTTTAAAGAAACTAAGTTGATATCGTAGGTATTGATATCATTATCTACAAATGTCACACCGTTAACAGTCTCTTCCTTTCTTTTTACTGTTGGAATCTCAGAATTAGAGAGATCACTTAATTTCACACTGGGAATAGAATTGATAATTTTTTTATCTACAGGTTCCTTTGACCAGGCATTAAATTTTTTAATATCTTTATTTAAATTATCTAATTCTTTATTATTTAGATTTTCTTCAATATTCTCCTATTAGTTGTTTAATTTTTTCAGGATTATGAGCTAAATCTTCTAATATTTTTATCTTATCATCAGAGATAAATAGATATGGTTTGTCATAGTAAAAATAACTTGTAGCAATACTGGTTGTGAGATCAGATGCTCTTTCTTTGGAATACTGGGATTTAGCCAGTTGTTTTTTATAGTCTCTCAGAGCCAGATCAATTATCTTTGGGTCTATACCTTCCTTAGCAATTTCAATCATCTTAGCATCCATCAACTTTCTAAATTCAGCGACCTCTTCTTTCTTTGCACCTTGGATAAGGTAATATCCTCTAGGCTGGATAGTGCTGTCATTATACAGACCAAAACTACCTTTCATTATGGAATTCATCTTTCAACTGTGTATTCTGAGTCTCTATTGTAGCTATTTTTGTTTTGTTATATTGGCTGTAGTATTCGTCTAATTTAGATAATGTTTTCTTTATGTCTTGCTTTCCTGCTAAGACTACAATAGAATTAGAAGGAGTATAGTATTTTTTATGAGTTTTTTTGAGGTGATCTAGGTCTAGATTTGGGATGCTACTAGGTAATCCTCCAGAAGCAAATCTGTAATTCGCCAATTCATCTGGATACATCAATCTATTCATTCTAAAAGATAGGTTTCTATATGGATTAGAAAATGCTCCCTTCATCTCATTGTAGACTATTCCATTAATGATTAATTCATTATTGTTAGGGTTTCTATCATATCTCCATCCCTCTCTTTTCAAGGTGTTTTCATCTTCTAATACTAATGGATTAAAAACTGCATCTAAATAAATATCTAATAGATTATCAAAAGATTTTGGTTCCACTGCTGAGAATGGATAGACTGTATAGTCTTGTCCAGTCATGGCATTTAAAAATGATGGAATATTTTTGGTATCTAATTCATAGAATAAATTTTTATCTGGATATTTTTTTGAACCTTGTAAAACAGCATGTTCAAATACGTGATTTACTCCGCTGTCATCTACTACAGGAGTTTTGAATGCAATACCAAAAACTTTTTCGGGAGATTGGTCGTCTAAGTAAACGATACGACCACCGGTTTTTATATGTTCGTAGGTATAACTTGTAGCTCCTAAATTTTTAATCTCTCTCGTCTCAATGAGTTTAAATGTCTCTTTTTTTTCTTTGCCTTCTTTCTTACCACAAGAGATAAGGAAAGAAAGGGTCATAAATAACATGAGTAATTTCATAGTGCCTCCATTTGTATATATTTTAAAGAATTACTAAAAGTTTACACTATATTGTATATAATAACAAAT
>NBMF01000060.1 GCA_002084825.1 Fusobacteriia bacterium 4572_74 | reverse complement strand
TGTTAACCATCTTAAAGCTAATGCTTGTTGTCTAACAGGTCTTACTTCTACTGGTACTTGATAAGTAGCTCCACCAATTCTTCTTGATTTAACTTCTAATGCAGGTTTGATGTTCTCGATAGCTTTCTTGAAAGTTTCGTATCCCTCTTCACCTGATTTTTCCTTTATTAAATCCATAGCTCCATAAAAAATAGACTCTGCTAAAGATTTTTTTCCATCTAACATGATAGAATTTATAAATTTAGTTACAATTTTATCTCCATATCTTGAATCAGCTAAAACATCTCTTTTAACTGCTGCTCTTCTTCTTGACATATTATTTTGCACCTCCTAATAGTTTAAATTATTATCCTTTTTTTACTCCGTATTTAGATCTTGCTTGCTTTCTATCTGCTACTCCTGCAGTATCTAAAGCTCCCCTGATTACTTTATATCTTACACCTGGTAAATCTTTTGTTCTTCCACCTTTTAAAAGAACAATTGAATGCTCTTGTAAGTTATGTCCGATTCCTGGAATGTAAGCAGTAACTTCAATTCCGTTAGTTAATCTTACTCTGGCAACCTTTCTTAAAGCTGAGTTTGGTTTCTTTGGTGTAGAAGTATAAACTCTTACACAAACTCCTCTTTTTTGTGGGTTTCCTTTTAATGCTGGTGATGTTTTAGAAGACTCTAAAGTCTTTCTTCCTTTTCTTATTAATTGGTTAATAGTAGGCATCTTTACCCTCCTTTTCTTTTTTTTTCTCATTATCTAAATAATTTGAAAATTAATTTTATTCATAACTAGATTAGTATATCAGAATTTAAAAACTACGTCAACACTTTTTTGATATAATTCTAATAAAAACAGGGCTAAAAATACGAACCACCAGGTAGTGTGGTCTTTATAAAATAAGGGCTAGAATATTTATTCTAGCCCTTAAAAAAATCATTATATTTATGACATTTCATTGTAAATATACTTCATGTCTGGAAGCTCAGTTGTATAGTAATGAACCCATATATATAGATGATTAAAAAAAGCAACTAAAATTGCCGCTTTGGATAATAACAACAAACCCGGTAAATAAAGAATCACTAAACCAAAAACGTACATTCCATTATTGGTATATTTAAAAATCCCATTCTTAACATATGGAACACTATATCCTTTATCGAAGTGATCGATACCAAAAGCTCTCTCAAACATAAAGTGTTTTTTCACAGAATAAATTAGAAAATTCACATTTAAAGTTAAAGAACTAAGATTAAAATATCCTCCTAAAGAACTCCACTATTTCATCTCTATATCCCCAACTGAGAAATATCGTCATCTTATTTAGAGCTAAAAGTATTCCCATTATAATAAGTATTACTCCGCTGATCTTATTTGAAAACAAAAAATTCTTTTTTATAAAATCCAATTTACTAGTTTTGTCAATAAATATTGCAAAAATCATAAATGGAATTCCCAGTCCAAAAGTATAAATCCAAATATAAAACATCCCCATCCATACAGTATCTGAACCTGCTAAATATGACATTACCGTGAATAGAACAGGTCCCATACAGGGTGTCCATCCAAATCCAAAAGCAAATCCAAAGAGATAGGAGGTACCTATATTTTTTCCCTCAAAACTAAAATTCATTCTTTTTTCCGAATACATCTTACTTATCTTGAAAATCCCTAACATATGTAGTCCCATTATTACAATAATTCCACCGAAAACAAAATTTAATATATTGCTTCCAATAAGTTTACTGGCAAAATTAGTGAAATTAAAAAGTAATATTTGTAAGGCCGAAAAGGCTGTCCCAAATCCTAATATAAAAAATAAGGTATGGATGATAACTTTAAATTTTTGTTTACCTCCAGACTCTTTTTCTAGTACTATTCCACTTATATATGAAAGGTAACTAGGTACCAAAGGTATTATACAGGGAGCTAAAAAAGTTCCTATCCCAGCAAGAAAAACTATCAATATATTTAATTCCACCTGCATTCTCCTTCTGTTAAAAATTTTGACAAAAACTAAAACCTAACTCTTTTTTGACACAGATTTCTTTGAATATCCATGGATCAATATTTTTTGTACGTTTGATATTAATCTATGTCGATGGCTTTTTCATTGTACATTTTCTTTTCTACCTTCTGTACTCTGATCTATGATCATTTATTTTAAATCTGCGTCATCCGTGCCAAAGATTTTATTATTTTAATTTGTATAATTTGTAACCAAATTTTGTCGAACAGTAATTACCTTAACTTTTCTAAATCTTCTGCCTCTAGCTGACTCCAATCTAAGGCTCCGTGAATCCTTTCTAAAATTATTCCATCTTCATCTATTATATAGGTAGTAGGTACCACCCTTATTAATATTTTTCTAGATAGTCTCTGTCCTTTGTCAAAATAGTGAGGAAAATCCATAGGATTATCTATAAAAAATTTATCTACCGATTCCCCATCATTATCCACCATTATAGACACCACATTCACCTTGTCTTTATTTGTATTATAGAATTTATTTAATAGAGGTTTTTCCACCTTACAGGGAGGACACCAGCTGGCACCAAAATTATATATGGTGATCTTACCTAAATATTTTTCTGAAGTTCCCTCTAACTCCCCCTTTGTATTATATAAATTAATAACAGGAAATTTATCTCCTGTTTCCAACCCTTCTTTTGCACCAAAAGATAAAACACTTACTAACAACAAGAATATAAATATTAATTTTTTCATAGTACCTCCTGTTTTATATAAAGACTTAAAATTCTTTTAATTCTTCCAACTCCTCATTGATCTCTTCCCACTCATCCATTTTTAACATTATCTTTTCGTCCATCTCATCCAATTCTACTTGGAGATCCATCAACTTATCTATCTCATTTTTTATTCCAGCTTCATTATGTAATTCTTCTATTTCAGCTCTTTTTTCCTCTAATTTTTCAATTTCTTTTTCTACCATCACAAATTTTCTTTCCAAATTAGAAGTTCTATTTTTCCTTCTTTTCTGATCCTCGTAATCTGTATTGACTTCTTTTTCCTTTTTAGGCTCAGTGGATCTTTTCATATATTCCTCATAATTCCCGTCAAATACATTACTGCCTGTAGGAGTTATCTCATATATCTTATTTACTACACTTTCTAAAAAGTGCCTATCATGTGATACGACTATCAAAGTACCGTCATAGCCTTCCAATGATTCTTCCAACACTTCCCTCGCATAGATGTCTAAATGATTTGTAGGTTCGTCCATTATCAGAAAGTTAGGCTTGTTCAAGATCAATTTCATCAGAGCTACCCTAGATTTTTCCCCTCCACTGAGGTCGTCTATACTCTTAAATATCTCATCTTCGGAGAATAAAAAACCACCTGCAAGCGTTCTTGCCTGCTCTTCTGATAATGGATAGTTATACATAAGTTCTTCCAAGATATTTTGCTTTCCCTCTAACCCTGTATGATTTTGATCATAATATCCAATATCTAATTTTTCTCCTAATTCCACTTTCCCATAACTTTGCTCTTCTAAATCATTTATTATCCTGAGTATAGTAGATTTTCCTACTCCATTGGGTCCCATTATTCCTATCTTATCCCCACGATATATATCTAGATTTATATTCCTAAAGATCTCTTTTTTTCCAAAAGCCTTGGATAGATTAGTAATTTTTACCACCTTATCGGTAGATACCCTTTCTATTTCAAACTTTAATTTCATTTTTCTCATCTTTACAATGGGATCTCCCATCTTCTCCATACGATTTAGGAGTTTTCTTCTTCCCAATGCCTGTTTAGTCTTTATTCCACCCATATATTTGGTGATATAATCTTCCATTTTTTTTATCTTATCCTGTTCTTTCTCAAATCTTTTTACAGCTCCTGTCAGATACGCTTCTTTTTGAATTGTATATTCGCTAAAGTTTCCCTTATAAATATTTATAGTTTTATCCTCAATTTCAAATACTCTATTGATTACATTATCCAAAAAATATCTATCATGAGATATCAAAATAAAGGCTTTATTGTAAGAATTTAAATATCTCTCCAGCCATTCAATTGCATTTAAATCCAAATGATTTGTAGGCTCATCTAATATTAATAATTCTGGTTCATCTAATAATATTTTTCCCAAAGCTACTCTGGATTGCTGCCCCCCACTAAGATCATCAACTTTTTGTTTCCATAGATGTTCAGGAAAATTTAGGCCATTTAAAATCTGTTTCACCTTATATTCTACTACATATCCTTCTTCTTGCTCATATCTAGTATTTAATTTTGCCAGTTCCTCCATAATACTATCAAAATTCTCTATATCCACAGCTAATTGTTCATTTAATATTTGAATTTTTTTATAATCCTCTTTTAGATAAGAATACATACTCATCAATTCGTCAAATACCGTATTTTCTAAATTTAAATCAAAGTTTTGAGACAGATAACCAATCCTTAAATTTCCTTTTTTACCTATTTTCCCCATTTGTTTAGTTTCAAAACTTTCATCATGAGTCTCCATCCCCATAAGGATCTTTATTAAAGTAGTTTTCCCCGCTCCATTAGCTCCTACCAATCCTATTTTATCCTTTTCATCTATTGCAAAATTTATCTTTCTCAATAAAGTTTCCCCTGTAAATTGTTTCCATAAATCCGTAACACTGAGTATCATAATTCTCCTTCTCCTACTATCTTTTTTAAGTATTTATATTTTTCTTTCATTATATCATATAATAGTTTTAAAACGTAGCACGCAAGTAACCTGACTTTCATCAAAATTTAGGTTTCTTTTATTTTTATTCTTATGTTATAATTTCTTTATGAATTAAATAAAGAATGGAGGATAAGATGAATATAAAAGATTTTATTAATAGAGAAATTACATATGAAGAAGCAATGGAACTTACTAGTATCAGCGGTAGCAAAATGATGGGATTATTTTCTGTAGCCAACGAAATAAGGGAAAAATATTGTGGAAATAAGATCCATACCTGCACTATCTCCAATGCAAAATCAGGAAGGTGTGAGGAAGACTGCAAATTTTGTGCTCAGTCAGCCCACTATAATACCAATATCACTGGTTACGAATTAAAAGATAAAGAGACCCTTTTAGATGAATATACTAGAGCTGAGAAATTGGATAGTTCCAAATTTGGATTAGTTACCTCTGGTAGAAGTATCAATAAGGGAACTAGCGAATATACTAATATAAAAAAATTTTTAAAAACAGCCAAAGTTACTGATAAAAATGTAGAATTGTGTTGCTCTATTGGATTATTATCTAAGGATGAATTATTGGAATTAAAGGAAGCCGGAATGAACAGATTTCACAGTAACTTACAGACTTCTATTAAATCATACAATAAAATAGTCGCCACAACCCATGATATTCAAAACAGGATAGAAACTATTAAATCAGCCAAAGAAGTCGGATTAGATGTATGTAGCGGTGGAATAATAGGTATGGGAGAATCTTGGGAAGATAGGATTGATATGGCATATACTTTAAAAAAATTAGGAGTAGATGGAATTCCTATTAATATTCTAAATCCTATTCCTGGTACTCCTCATGGAGATCGTGAACATCTAGCTATGGATGAGATCTTAAAAACTATCGCCATCTATAGAATAATTTTTAGAGATAAAGTAATAAAAATTGCTGCAGGTAGAGAAGGAATTTTACGGGAGCTAATGGAATGTTAGTTGGAGGATATCTTACTGTGAAAGGTAGGAGCACTGAGGAAGACTTTAAGTTCATTGAAAATATCAAGCAGATGTGGAAATAATAAAAAAGGTAGAAACTTTTTTTCTAAAAAAAAGTTTTACATAAATAATGTTGAGAAAGAATCTTCAGAATCTCCTAACATTGCTGCTACTCCACCATATTCTACTTCATCGATTAGTTCATCATGACTGAATCCCATTACATCTACCGACATATCACAAGCTATGATCTTTCCACCATTATCAAAGAACATCTTCATCAATGAAGGTAAAGTTTCTATATTTTTGTCTCTCATTACTTTTTTCATCATAAGAGTTCCCAATCCACCCATATTCATATTGGACACTTTAAGTTTATTTGGACCTTTTGGCATCATCATACCAAACATCTTTCCAATTATAGATTTTTTATTATTTACAAAATTCTCTTTTCTAAGAGCATTTAATCCCCAGAAAGTAAAGAACATTGTCACTTCTTTTCCCATTGCTAATGCACCATTTGCAATGATGAATGAAGCTAACACCTTATCCATGTCTCCAGAGAACACTATTATTGTCTGTTTATTTTTTGTAGCTTCTACAACCTTAACACCGTCGGTTCCTGTAGGACAACCCATAGTTTTATCTCCTAATTTTTGAACTTGAGCTACTATTTTTGATCCTACTTTGTCAGCACTGATAAATTTATTTCCAGTTTTTTCAGCCCAAACTTTGATATCCTTTCTAAATCCTAATTCAGATGAAGTTATTTTTAAGATATCTCCTACAGCCATCTCTTCCATACTTTTTTTTGTTTTTAAAATAGGTCCTGGACAAGCTAATCCACAAGCATCTATCTCTATTGTTTTTACATTTCCAAAAGTTCTCTCCTCACTTATCAATTGAGATTCAGCTGTAAATGGCTTATTTTCAATATGTACGAACTTATTAGTTTCTTTTCCTTCAAATATCCCTATATTTGATTGGACATGACTAGTCGGCTCCCATAATTTATATCCACCATCTAAGTTTACTGCCTTATATCCTAAATTTACCAACATTCTATAAGCAACATATCCTCTTAATCCTACTTGACAGTAAACGATATAAGTTTTTTCCTTATCCAATTCACCGATTCTAGTTCTCAACTCTTCTAGATCTATATTAATACTACCAGGAATAGTTCCTAATTCCCACTCATCACTAGTTCTTACATCCAACAACTGATATTCTTCTGTCGCCGCTAATTTTTCCACCTCGTCTGTTCTTACTATTTCAATATCCTTATTTAAAATATTTTCAGCATAATATCCCAAGATATTTACAGGATCTTTAGCTGAGTTAAATGGAGGAGCATATGCTAACTCTAGGTCTTGAAGTTCTACAACATTAATTCCACCTTTTATGGCAGTTGCAATTACATCTATTCTTTTATCTACACCTTTATGTCCAATTCCTTGTGCTCCTAAAATTTTTCCTTCAGGAGTAAAAATGACTTTTAATGTCATTGGAGTCGCTCCTGGGTAATACTCTGCATTGGAGTTTCTGTTTACAGTTGCAGTCAAATAATCTTTTCCATACACTAATCCAGCTCTTTGTAATATTTTTTCATTTAATCCTGTAGCTCCTACAGTATAATCAAATGCTTTTAATATAGATGTTCCCATAGTTCCATTATATGGCTGCTTATTAGGTCTGTCCAACATGATATCTGCTACCAGTCTTCCCTGTCTGTTTGCAGGCCAAGCCAATGGGATATTGATCTCCTGTCCATTCATAAAGTTTTTAACTGTAATAGCGTCTCCTACAGCATAGATATCTTTTACAGATGTTTCCATATATTCATTTACTTTTATACCAAATCTTTCATGGATCTCACACCCAGCTGATATAGCCAATGCAGTTTCAGGTCTTACTCCTGCTGCCAAGATGATTATTTCAGCTTCTACCTCTACAGAAGCTTCTTTTTCTCCAGCTTTTGCGATCTTAACAATTGATGAATTTTCACCATCTACTATCTCAGTCACTCCATGTCCTAATAATAATTCCACTTCATGATCTTTCATATTTTGATGGACTTGTGCAGCTATCTCGGAGTCTACCGGTGCCAATACTTGTGGTGCAAATTCTACTACTGTAGTCTGCATATCTAATTCCACAAAATTTTCTGCTATCTCTATTCCAATAAATCCAGCTCCTACTACCACAGCTTTCTTTACGTTATTTTCTTTTACATGGGCTATTATCTTATCCATATCCTTCATATTTCTAAGGATAAATGCTCTAGGTGAAGTTGCTCCCTTAATAGGCGGTACAAATACTTCTGCCCCTGGAGATAATAATATTTTATCAAAAGACTCCTCATAAGTTTTCCCAGTTCTAAGATCTTTGGCTACCACTTTTTTAGTTTCTGTATCTATTTTTTGCACCTCTGTTTTTACCCTAACATCGATATTAAATCTAGATCTCATCCCTTCTACAGTCTGAACTAAAAGAACATCTCTATCCTTGATTACTCCTCCAATATGGTACGGCAATCCGCAGTTTGCGAAAGATATATATTCCCCTCTTTCAAACATAATTATTTCATTTTCCTCATTTAATCTTCTAAGTCTTGCTGCAGCTGATGCTCCACCTGCTACTCCACCTACAATAAGTATTTTCATGTATTACCTCCTAATTTATTTTAAATATCTTTTTTTATATACTATTTTTTCCCTTTTTGCCCTGTATAATTTTATATTCTGTGAAAATTTTAATTTTCCTTGGCATTATTTAATATCATTGTAGCAAAACTTTCCAAGGTATCTGCCTTAAATATTGTTATTCCTTTATCTTTATCTCCTAAAACTGTCAAAGTATCTCCAGCCTCTATTCCAAAATAATCTCTGGCTTTTTTCGGAATAACAATTTGCCCTCTTTCACCTACAGTTACAGTTCCGCAGATACATTTTCCATCTTTTCCACAGATACATTTTCCATCTTTAAAATTTAACATCTACATCAACTCCTACTTTTCATACTTTTCATATTAAACTATTTTTGACATTTTGTCAACATAATATATTGATATATTAATATATTAATATATCAGAAGGAATGATATAAGAATATATATATAATTTAAAGGAATATACCAAGAGTACGAATAAATAAGTTATCAATCTAAAATAGCCCACCCTGTAACATTTCTTTACATTTCTTTAAAAATATAGTAACATTTAAATATAGTGGTTAAAAAGGAATAATACACTATTAACATTTTATTTTTTTAGGAGGAAATGATATGAGAAAAACATTATTAGGATTAACTTTGTTAACAACTGGTCTCGTTGCCAGTGCTACGGATTATTCTCAAGATATCCACAAGAATGACAGCTCATTTTTCAATTTTAAGGTTATGAGTGGTCAAGGTCAAAAAAATCCATATAAAAACCAGGATGATACTTATTTAGAAGTAGAATTTGGTGGAAGAAAAGGAATCATGGATCTATATGGTTATATAGATTTAAAAAATTTAGCTGGTTCTACAAGTGATGATTCTTATGGTGGAGATAACTTCTTCGCAGAGATCAAACCTAGATTCTCAATCGATGGAATGACAGGAAAAGACCTGTCTGTCGGGCCATTCAAAGAATGGTATATCTCTACTTGGATCAAAGCAGGAGATAGTGCATTATGGCATAACGGTATTGGTATCGGTACCGATGTAGTAGTTCCTTGGTTTGGAAAAACTGGATTAAACTTATTATCTACATATAAAAGAGAAGATTATGGTTCTAGTGCAGAAGGTAAATGGGACGGGTATTCATTACAATGGAACTGGTTTAAACCATTACACTTCTTTGAAAATGGATCATTTGTATCTTATCAAGGATATGTTACATATGATTTCGGTGCAGATGAAATTGCTAAAGATTCAGGAAGAACCAAAGATTCATTACAATGGTACAATGGAATCTACTGGCACAACAATGACTGGGCGATCGGTTATGGGTTAAAAGTGTATAACAACATGGCTAATTACGACGATGGTGCAACTACGTTTGGAACAAAACAAGATACTAGTGGTGTAGGACATTACTTCGATATCGGATATAAATTCTAAATATCATATTTTATAGGCAATCCCAAAATTTTTGGGATTGCCTTTTTTTTATATACACTACACAAATTTACACAAATAAAAATCTGAGTTAATCTGAAAAATCTATGACTGAAAATTTTAATCTTAGTTTTTTTATTCTGATTTTACAATTTTAATTTATCTTTTCTTACAATAAAAAAACGATAAGACCGAGGCCTTATCGTTTAATTTCAATCAATTATAAAACTTCAATGTTTGAAGCTTGAGGACCTTTTGCACCTTCAGTTACGTCGAAAGTTACTTCTTCCCCTTCTTTTAAAGTTTTGAATCCTTCTTTGTTGATTTGAGAGAAATGTGCGAAATAATCGTTTCCATCTTCACCTTGAATAAATCCGAATCCTTTTTCTTCGTTGAACCATTTAACTGTACCTTTTAACATGTT
>NBMF01000059.1 GCA_002084825.1 Fusobacteriia bacterium 4572_74 | reverse complement strand
AGTAAATGGGTTACAATGCATGATGAGTGGCTTAAGATAACATAATAAAATTAAGGTTTAAATTTTTATTAAAATTTTACCTACAATTACTTGACACTATCTGAGTCAATAAGATACTATTAAAAGTAGAAAAAAACCTGATTAAAAATCAGGTTTTTTTCTATATTTTCCAAATGTCTTTGGCATATTTTCTTATGGTATTATCACTAGAAAAATTTCCAGATTTTGCAATATTTTTAACTACCATGGAGTTCCATCTATCACGATCACGGTAAATATCATCTATCTTTTTATGAGTTTCTAAGTAGGAGTTAAAATCCTTTAAAACAAAATATCTGTCACCATCTATTAGATGGCTGTATATACTTGAAAAATCTTCTCCAAAAGTTCCGTCTCGGAGCATTTTTACAACTTTTTCTATTTTAGGATTTTCTTTTAAAATTTTTATTGGATCATAAGATTTTATTTTCTCTATTTTTTTTAACTCTTCATATTTTAGTCCAAAAATAAATATATTTTCCTCTCCTACAGCTTCTTTTATCTCAATATTAGCTCCATCTAAAGTTCCTATAGTTAAGGCTCCATTCATCATAAATTTCATGTTTGAAGTCCCGCTAGCTTCCATTCCAACAGTAGATATCTGTTCACTTAGATCACTTCCAGGAATTATTATTTGTGCTTTACTCACACTATAATTTGGAATAAATACCACTTTTATAAATTTATTGACCCTCTCATCATCATTGATCAATTTTCCTACAGAGTTGATCAATTTGATAATCCTTTTAGCCAAATAATAACCAGGAGCTGCCTTGGCTGAAAAGATAAACGTCTTAGGATACATTGTAAAATCTTTATTTTCAAGGATTTCCCTATATAGATATATTATGTGTAAGATGTTCATAAGCTGTCTTTTATATCCATGCATCCTTTTTGCATGAGTATCAAAGATAGAATTGATGTTCACTTCTATTCCAGTTTCCTTCCATATAAATTCAGCTAATTTTTTTTTGTTTTCTAATTTTATTCCTTCTAATCTCTTAAAAAAATTTTTATCCTCTGAAAATTCAGATAACTTTTCCAAAAGAGTAGGGTCATTTTTCCAATTAGATCCAATTACTTCGTCTATCAATATTGTCAATGCTTTGTTTGATTTTAACAGCCATCTCCTATGAGTTATTCCATTAGTTTTATTATTAAATCTTTCTGGATATAGTTCATAAAAATTTTTTAGTACTTTTTTTGTTAAAATTTCTGTATGTAACTTTGATACTCCATTTATAGAGTGACTTCCTACAACAGCCAAATGTGCCATATTTATTACTCGATCTTTAATAATTGCAACATCCATAACTCTATCCCAATTATTATATTTTTGATAAACTTTCTCACAAAATCTTCTATTAATTTCTTCAATGATCATATATACTCTAGGAATTAATTTTTGAACCTTATCTATTTCCCATTTTTCCATAGTTTCAGTTAAACTTGTATGATTGGTGTAAGACATTACTTGTTTTGTTATTTCCCAAGCATCATCCCAATATACTTTTTTTTCATCTATTAAAATTCTCATAAACTCTGCGACACAAAATGCAGAATGGGTATCATTTATTTGAATACTAAAAGCATTAGGAAATTCATTTGGGACAATGCCTTTCTTAGAGTTGTACTCTACTATACTTTGTAATCCAGCACTGACGAAAAAATATTCTTGTTTTAATCGAAGTAATTTCCCATTTTCAGTCGTATCATCTGGATACAATAATTTCGAGATAGCTTCAGCCTTTCTTTTTTTCTCATCTATTTCTGAAAAAGTACCATAACTAAAAGAATTAAAATCGAAATCGTTTCCTTCTATTTGAGCTTTCCATAATCTTAAATTATTCACAACTTCATTCTTGTACCCAACAATAGGTACATCATAGGGGACTGCTAAGATTGTTTCATAATTGGTATGAATAGGAGTTAAATATCCTCCTATTTCTTTTAAAGTTATATTCCCATAAAATTTTATCTTTTTAGATTGATGACTTTTTTTAGTCTCCCAAACAAACCCATTTTTTAACCAATTATCAGGCCCTTCTATTTGTTCCCCGTTGATTATTTTTTGTTCAAATAAACCATAATCATATCTTATACCACATCCATGTCCTGGAATTCCTATAGACGCCATAGAATCTAAAAAACAGGCAGCTAGTCTTCCTAAACCACCATTTCCAAGTCCTGGTTCAGCATCATATTTTTCAAATTCCTTAAAATCTAAATTTAACTCATCCATAGCTTCCGTACATATATCTTCTAAACCTAAATTAATGATATTGGTACACATCATCTTTCCCAGTAAGAATTCTAAAGAAAAATAATATACTTGTTTTTCTTTTCCTATTCTATAATTCCCATTTTGTTCCAGCCAATTTTCTGAAATATATCCCTTTATAACTGTGGCAAATACCTTATACTGATCTTCCTTGGATAGGTCTATAAATTCCTTTGTAAACATGATCATAGCCATATTTTTTAAATCAGATAGGATTTTTTCCTTTGTAATATTCATATATCCCTCCTATCTTCTCTTTATTTTTTATTTATTAATACTTTATATATTTTTTTATATTCCTTAGCTGCATTTGCCCAGCTACTTTTTCTTTCCATGGCACTTTTAACCAATTTATCCCACTCTTCTTTTTTTTGGTAAATTTTTAAAGCATATTTTGAAATTTCAAGTAGTTCATGGGCATTATAATTTTTAAAACCAAAACCTGTCCCTGTCCCGTCAAATTTATTATATGGAATAACAGTATCTTTCAATCCACCTGTTTCTCTGATAATAGGGATGGTACCATACCTCATAGAAATCAATTGAGACAATCCACATGGTTCAAACAATGATGGCATTAAGAACATATCTGATCCAGCATATATTTTTTTAGCTAATACACTGTCAAAGGTAATATTTGCTGATAATTTAGATGGATATAGATGTGCATAATATCTAAATAGATCTTCAAATTGAATATCTCCAGTTCCTAAAATAACTAGCTGTATGTCTAAAACCAAAAGTTCTTCCAATATATGTGCTATTAGATCTAAACCTTTTTGTTTAGTAAGCCGTGTTACAATCCCAATAACTGGTATATCCTCACTCTCTAATAACCCTAGCTCTCTCTGTAAAGCTAATTTATTCTTTGTTTTCTTTACTCTTGTAGAGATACCGTATTTAGTGTTAATCTCCTTATCTTTTCTAGGATTAAAAGTGTCATAATCTATACCATTTACTATACCTTTAACTTTATAGTCTAGTTTTTGAAAGAGACCGTGGAGACCCTCTCCAAAAAAAGGATACTTTATCTCATTGGCATACGTATCACTTACTGTAGTTATATAATCTGAAAAATTAATTCCACCCTTCATATAAGATATAGCATCATTAAATTTTAATCTTTCTTCATCAAAATAATAATCACTTAAACCTAGGATATCATGAAGTGTATTCTTACTATATACTCCCTGAAATTTAAGATTATGTATAGTATATATCACTTTTATTTTTTTATATTTTTCCCCATAAAATGCTTTTAAAAAAACAGGGATCAAAGCTGACTGCCAATCATTGCAATGAATAATATCAGGCATAAAATCCATATGTTCAATGGCATCTATTACTGCCCTAGAAAAATATGCAAATCGTTCACCGTCATCAAAATATCCATAAGCATTTGGGCGATTAAAATAATCTTCATTATCTATAAAATAAAATGGAATATTATCATATTTCATTTTATAAAGACCTACATATTTTTCTCTCCAAGATACATTAGTTGTAAACTTAGATATTAATTTCATTCCACTACGATATTTATTATGGATACTTGTGTATTTAGGCATAATTACTCTGATATCTGTGGTTTTAACAAGGGCTTTAGGAAGGGAATATGCCACATCTCCTAATCCTCCGCTCTTAGCAAAAGGATGTGCCTCACTACTTACAAATAATATTTTCATATTGTTCTCCTTTTTTTTAAAATGCTGACTCATTAGGGCCAGCAAAAATTATGTTATGCATCTAAAAGTGATTTTTTTTCTATTATCAGTGGGAATTCTTCAGATCCAATCACTTTTTGATATTTATTAATTGTTACATTTTTATCTATAATGACATTTTTTATCTCCACGCCCTCTTCAATTACACAAGATTGTAAAATTATGCTATTTTCTATTGTCACACCTTTTTTTATAACTACCCTTCTTCCGATGATGCTGTCTTTTACTGATCCCTTTACAATACATCCGTTAGCTATAAGGGAATTAGATACTTTAGAGTCTGGTTTATATATAGCGGGAGGAGTATCATTAATTTTTGTAGATATTCCTCCATTACTTAGGAGAACCTCTTCTCTGATCTCTTTTTGTAATATATCTTTATTTGCTTTAAAATAATTTTTTGTAGAATCGATAAATTTAGTATATCCAGTAAATTCATATATATTAGTAGAAATTTTATGAATACTATGCTCAATAAATTTATTTAAATCTCCTATAAGACCGTTTTGTACTCCACTCATGAGAAGATCCATTAGAAGATCTTTTTTTATAATTTTTATCTCCAAAGATATATTTGTTTCTTCCCGGGAATCTACAACTATTCCAAATTTTTCTATTTCCTTATTTTCATTGAATATTATACTTGTAGAACCCCTATAGTTTTTGAGATCCTTATCTACTTTTTTATATACTATAGTGAGGTCTTTTCCTGATTTTTCATGGGACTCTATAATAGACCGTAGATCAATATTAGCAATTAAATGAGATGAACATAACACAACATGATCTTCCTTACTCTTATGTAAATATTCTAAATTGGATTTAAAGTTTTTTACATTTGATTTTCCAATTTCAGCATCAACGGTAGGATGCATCAAAAATATTCCTCCACTTTTTCTATTTAAATCCCAAAACTGGCCTCCCCTTATATGATCTCGAAGTGATCTTACATAATTATGCGGAACTACAATTCCTACATTTGAAATCCCAACTCTAGTTAAGTTTGTTAATGAAAAATCCACTATTCTATATCTTCCTGCAAACGGAATAGATGCAATCGGTCTATATTTTGTGAGCCCCATTATATTAGTAGTATCTTGAGTTGCTAATATTAATCCCATATATGATTTTGCCATAATTTTCCTCCAAATTTATTTTATAGTTTTGTTTTGTGGTATTACCTTTATTGTAGCATCTCCAATATGAGTTCCAGATAGAACATTTGTATTTTCTCCAACTATAACTCTATCTAAGATTACTCCTTTTCCTATTTTTACATTTGGAAATAACACTGAATTTTTGACTACAGCTCCCTCTTCAACGATTACCCCAGGAAACAATACGGTATTCTCTATAGAACCATAGACTTCACATCCATCTACTGCCATTGAATTTTCTATATTAGCATTTTTACCAAAATATGCAGCTCCTTTTGGTTCTCCCGAAGTATATATTTTCCAATCACCTTTATATAAATTTAAATTGTTATTTTCATTCAATAGATCCATATTAGCTTCCGCTAAGTTGCTCTTTGGTTTTTCTGGTTTTTCTTCAAATTCATATATTATGTTTTCATCTTTGACATTCATAATCCCAAATCTTTTAGCTTCTTCTAAACTCACTGATAAGGCAGCAATGGTTACATCAGCCCCTTCTTCTTTATGTTGTTTTAACATCTTATTATAATCCATTTTATAGATGTGATCTCCAGACAAAATAAGTACATGATCTGGATCATATCGGTCTATATATTGGATATTTTGATAAATTGCATTAGCTGTTCCTTTATACCAAGCCCCTCCTTCTTGGGTTGTATATGGTGGAAGTATTGCTGTTCCTCCATGCATACTGTCTAGATCCCAAGCTGAACCTGTTCCTATGTGTGCATTTAACAAAAATGGTCTGTACTGTGTAAGTATTCCCACGGTATCTACTCCTGAATTTGTACAATTACTTAATGGAAAATCTATAATTTTATATTTACCTCCAAAATCAATTGCGGGTTTTGCTACATCTGAAGTTAAAGGGACTAGTCGGCTTCCTTGTCCTCCTGCTAATAACATAGCTATCATCTCTTTCTTTCTCATTTAAGTTCCTCCTATGAATGTTTAATATTTAAACTTTTTATACGTTTTTTGTGTTTTACTATGTTAAATTGAATATTTTTTAACCGTTGTACTATAAAAATTATTTTCTTTCAAATTGATATAAAAATATTCTAGAACAGTAAATGTTTAAATTTTGGTTTTAGGTAAATTACTGAAAGAGGAGCTATATCGATCTCTATATGACAAAGTTCCTTATCTACTCCACCCCAT
>NBMF01000058.1 GCA_002084825.1 Fusobacteriia bacterium 4572_74 | reverse complement strand
ATTTAAAAAACAACTAACTTTTCTTCATTTTTGATTATTACTTCGAATAATAATCTTTTTTTATACCCATTCGTAATAATATAATTCCTTAGTATATAAAAAAACCGCATACCCACAGGTATACGGTTATAATCGTCCTCTAAAAAAATATAACTTACTATAAATTTTATAAAAAAATTCCGCTTTCCTACGCTAGTGCTAACTAGATTCAGGTTCAAAGGGTCAGTAATTTATACTTCTCAGCCATATGGCTCCCCTAGCTCTCTATTCGATTGTCTCTTATCTTAATTCAATTTTAGTTTATATTTTTTTTATATTTTTGTCAATCTTTTCTTTTTTTTCTACTATTTTTTTAAACACTTCTATAGGGATATTTCCCATCCCAATATCTATATTTGCTCTATTGAGTCCATGAAAATCAGATCCTCCAGTTAAAATCAGATCTCTTCTTTTAGCTATTTTCAAAAGTTTATTTTTTTTTCTTGTCTCTATATTTGGATAATATAATTCCAGTCCATCCAATCCATTTTTTACCAAGCTATCTATTATATTTATCATTGTATCATCTGGATGAGATATCAAGTGTGGATGAGCCAAAATAACTACAGCTCCATTAGCTTTTAATTTTTTTACAACCTCTACCATATCCACTCCTACCTTGGGAACATATGCAGGTTTCCCATCTCCCAAATACCTATCAAATACTTCATCCATAGTAGCTGAAAATCCTTTTTTTATAATCATCTTAGCTATATGAGGACGTCCTATTACATTTCCAAGGACTTCACCTTCTACTTCAGAAAAACTTATATCTATTCCTAAGTCACTTAATTTACTCAATATTTTTAAAGTTCTATTATGTCTTTTCTTCTGTAATTTTTTTAGCCATCCCAAAAATTCTTTATCCTCTAAATTTAAAAAATAACCTAATATATGAATATCTTTATCCTTAAAATTAGCTGAAATTTCTATTCCATTCACAAAAGTTATACCTTTTTTTTCTGCCTCTTGCCTTCCTTCTTTCAGACCATCAACGTTATCATGATCAGTAATAGCCATGACTTCTATATTATTTTTTTTAGCTCGCTCTACTAGCTGTGTAGGAGTCAATGTTCCATCTGATCTATCCACGGATATCTATTTTCACCTTCTAGCTCAGAAATAATATGAATTGCTGCAGCTTTTACTGTATTTTCTTCACTCCAAATTGCATGATTTAAAAATCTTAGATCATTCTCACTAGCTTTATTTAATTTTTTTATTGTATTTTTACATTTATCACATATATGGATACATCTTTCTAAGTCAGCTTTTTCCTCTGTTTTTCCAACTTCATATACACTGAGACTCCTCCCCGATTCTCCACATAGTTCACAGGTCGATTTAGATCTTCTTACTAATTTTTTCCCAAATTCTATTACATTATTTTTTCTTCTTTTACTTATTCCATTCCATTTAGCCATGGCTCTATCTCCTTTTTATATTGTTTATCCTACCTTTTATTATAGCATAAACAACATAAAAAAATTAGTAATATATATATATAAGCAACGTAACTTTGTATCTATACAAATATAATTTTCTATACAATAAAAAAATAACGAAGATAAATCTTCGCTATTTTATATATTTTATAATTTTTCTAATCCCTGTTTTAAATCACCTATAATATCATTTACATCTTCTAAACCTACAGATATTCTAACTAATCCCTCAGTTATTCCTGCTGCAGCTCTTTCCTCTACTGTGTATGGAGAATGTGTCATAGATGCTGGATGTTGAATTAATGTTTCTGTATCTCCTAAACTCACTGCTAAAGCACATAATTCTAAACTGTTTAATAATTTTTTCCCTGCCTCTAGTCCTCCTTTTACGTCAAATGCTATTATCCCTCCGAATCCATTCATTTGTTTTTTAGCTATCTCATGTCCTTCATGAGATTCAAGCCCTGGATAATATACCTTTTCTACCATAGGATGAGCATCTAAAAAATTAGCTATCTCTCCTGCATTACTGCAATGTCTTGCCATTCTAAGTTCTAAAGTTTTCATCCCCCTCATCAAAAGAAAAGCATCGTTTGGACTAATAACTGAACCAGTCATATCTTTTACACCTATCAATCTTATTTGAGTTATTGTTTCTAGATCTCCTGCTACAAATCCAGCTACTAAATCTCCATGACCATTTAGATATTTAGTCGCTGAATGAACTACTAAGTCAGCTCCTAATTTTAAAGGATTTTGAAGATATGGTGTTGCAAATGTATTATCTACCACTACCGTAGTCCCTTCATTTTTATGAGCTATTTCGCATACAGCTGTTATATCCACAATTTTTAGATTAGGATTTGCTGGAGTTTCCAAATAAACTATTCTAGTATTTGATTTTATAGATTTTTTTACCATTTCTAAATCAGAAGTATCTACAAAATCTACCTCTATTCCAAATTTAGTTAATCCATGACATAGAAATGCATATGTACACCCGTATAAAGTCTTATCCGCTAACACATGATCTCCTGCTTTAAGCAATGTCCACATTGTAGAAGAAATAGCTCCAATCCCTGAACTAGTTGCAAGTGCAGCTTCTGCTCCTTCTAATAATGCTAATTTTTCTTCTATAACACTTGATGTAGGGTTCCCTAATCTTGAATAAATATATCCTGGTTCTTCTAAAGCAAATCTTTTCCCACCTTGTTCTGCACTCTCAAATACAAATGTAGAAGTTTGAAATATTGGTGCAGTTAATGCTCCAAATGGATTTTTTTTTGCTCCTCCATGTATAGCCTTTGTTCCAAATCCTTTTTCTTGAATACCTTTCATATTAATCCCCCTTATTTTTTATGCTTTCACTCCATGTATATAATATTTTCCACTAAAATGCAATACTTTTTATAAAAAAATATATAATTGTTACTTCCGAAACAATAACAAAAAAAAAGATGTTATCCAAAAATGGATAACACCTTTTTATATAAAGAGAATTTTTCTATTTCTACTTCTGGCTTATCTTCTCCACTAATTCTGCTAACTCCTCATCCATATAGATCATATCCAGGAGGTCATCTATCCATGAATATTTTCCTTCGATCTGTTTTATAAGATTTATTGCTGTAGCTTTTACTATATTTACCTCACTCCAAATAGCATAATTTAAAAATCTAAGATCATTTTCATCAGCTTTTTTCAATCTATCTATTGTGTCCATACAAGTATCACAGATATGGATACATCTATCATAATCAGGTTCCACCTCTATCTTTCCAACTTCAAATATATTTAATTTCTGACCCGATTCACCACATAACTCACATGTTGATTTGGATCTTCTTACCAATGTTTTCCCGAACAATGATATTTTATTTTTTCTGTCCTTTGCTTCATCATATCCTCTTGCCATAACTATGATCTCCTTTTATTCTTTTATTCTTTCTCCTAAAAACATCAATATCAAGGCTACAAATGCCAATATTGTAAAAAATCCATAGATATAAATTGCTGTATATTGTTCTATAATTACTCCTGAAATATATTGAACAAACATTCCACCCAATGAACCTGCTGCCATAAAGATCGTAATTGCTGTTCCCAAGGTATTTTTTTCTACAATTTTTCGAATAAATAAATTTGCACCTGCAAAAAATAACCCCACAGAAGCTCCTTGTGATAAAAAAGTTCCTGCTATAACATATGGCTTGGGAAATAAAAAGTATATCCCCCATCTGATACTCAAACATAGTATGGCTAAAATAACCACAAATTCTACTCCTTTTTTATTTATTAATCTTGTAGAAAGCCCCATAAAAGGCACTTCACTCAGAGTCATCAAGAAAATTGTTGTTCCCAATAACGCCATTGAACCGCCGATTTCTTTAAAATAAATTCCAAAATAACTATTGTGCCCATTATTAGTTCCTAAAAATAACATGGAAACAACTACAAAAATAATATATTTTTTATTCATTAAAAGTTTTTTTATGTCTACTTTTTCATTATCTTCATGTGAATTATTGACTTTCACAGGTATTTTTAAAATAATTATCCCTGTTACAATTGAAACAACTGCTGCTAGATATAAAAATGAAGAAGATCCGAATATCTCTATAACTTTTCCTGAGACTAAAGCTCCTACAGCAAATCCAATAGAACCCCACAACCTGATCTTTCCAAAAGCATAATCAGTCGATAAAGATATTATATCCATGAGGGGCATTTCACAAAAAGCTGCTATTACATATAGGGAATATAATATTAATATCCCTATAAATGAATTTATATAATTCATTAGTAATAAAGTAATAAAAAGAACTCCCGTTATTAAAATCAATATTTCTTTAGATTTTTTTGTTTTATCATTTATATATCCTAAAACTGGCTGGAAAGCCATGGCTAAAAATGACCCCATAGCAAAAATCAACCCTGATTGTCCTCCTGATATATTGATAACACTAAAAAATTGGGAGAAATAAAGCATACTAGCCCCTAAAGTAAAATAGAATGTAAAATAAAATAATATGTAGATTGACACGATTTCCCTCCTAATTCTTTCTCTATATTTAAAATTTATCTTCGACTATGATTATATCATAGAATATGCTAAAACTGGCATTTCAGTCCCAATTTTAATTATTCTAACTCGATTATTGTAATTCAACCTCTTTTTACCAATCTATATTGATCTTCTAAATTTATCTTTCACTAAATCAAAAAAAACAATATTTAAATTAAGTTTCCCCTCTTTTAAATAATTATATTTCTTATCATTAACTTCATTATTTTTAGGATAGATCAAATACATATTTTTGCATTTTTCATATTTTGTTCCATAGGCATACAACTGATACATATCTCCTTGGCTTACCCCGTTATGGATTTTATTTTCATTTAATATCTTCCATTTTGTATCTGCTATTATTATTTTTTCTTTCTTTTTAAAATTTATTACAATATCTGGTTTTAATCTAAATTTTCCTTGCCCTTTTAAATATGCTAAGTGGTGTTTACTATCTTGCAACTTGACATCTAGTCCTTTTTTCTTAAGGTAATCTCCTACATAACTTTCAAATAGTAAGTTCATATCAAATAATAATGCAAAAGCAACCTCTCTACCTTTATACGGTGAAAAACTATTTCCCAATAAAAACGTCTTACACCAAAGTAAAATTTGTTCATAATATTTTATCTGTCTATTCATTTTCACTCTATCAAAATCAATCTTAAGATTATGAGATATTTTTATTTCATCAAAGATAAATAAAAATTTTCGTATTCTCTTCTTATTGCCATTTGACTTGGATTTATTATATAAAAACTTTAATGTTGTCTTAATCAGTCTATTTTTTACTCTGTCATTTGAAAACTCACAATACTCCACAAAGAATCTTTCTTTATGTATATAATTTTGTTTTATTTGCTCTGACATTTTTAATTTACCTTTCATAAACTTTAAATTTTCTGACTTTGATATATAATCTGATTTTATTCCTTTTTTTATTAATTTTGACAATTCTTCTAAAAACATAGATATAAATATTTCTAAAAGGGGCATATTTGTAGATTTTAGATTTGCCATATTAAAATTTTTAAAGGGTGCTTTTTTTAAAGTCTTTAACATCTTAATTAAGATTTCTTTTTCTTTTTTCTCCTCTTCTACATCAGCTATCTTCGGAAGAATTTCTATAATAATTCCATTTTTAGTCTGAATTACTCCTACATAATTTTGTGCCTGTAGAACTTTCCCAAAAGACCGTTTCATAGTGATTTTTAGATATTGTGCTATGCTATCATTTTTTAAAATAAAACTCTCTAATTCTATAAAAGTTTTTTCACCTATTGGTTTTATGTCAATATGGTGGACAACTTTTCTTCGTGTTTTGTGTACATATGGTTATAAAATATAATCCATTTTTACTCTAATCATAATTTTTTAACCTGATGCTACTTCTTCCATGGGTGCAATTATCTCTAATAATCATAATCCTTATTTTAATATTTTTATTTATCTCATAGGATTCCTATCTTCTACATCTTACCACAAAAAATCAACATAAAAAAAGGGCATAGAAAAATCTATGCCCTGCAATGATCCTGCCCTATGAAGATATCAAAACAACATTTTTTTTCTATTTAGGAGAAATTATAAAGAATACATACCCGTAATATTCCCCATATTTCTTATAGATCTCTATCTCTTCCCAGTGCATATTTATTACCATTTTTTCTTTTTCAGATAACTCTCTTTTTTCTAATTCTTTCAACCTGTCAGCCATATCATCATAATAATTTTCTGTCCAATCGGTTGAAGGCAGGATAAAATAATCCTTTATCTCATATCCTCCTTCATCTATAATTTTCTTATTTTCATCCAGTGTCCTTATCTGGGGATAATTTGCCTCCCAATAATCCAAAAGTTCCATGGATGGATTATCCTGAATCCATGAGATATGGGAAAAGCTTATAATCCCTCCTTTTTTTAAAAATAGTTTCCAGTGTTTCAATCCATTTGCAAGGCCCATTATATAAATGGCTCCCTCACTCCAAATGAGATTAAAGGTATTATGGCGAAAAGATCTATCTAAATTATACATGGAACAGTTAACGGTCTCAACTCCTATTTCTTTTTTTATCTTCTCCAAATAAATTTCTGTTGTATCCAAAGCTATAATTTTCCCATCTACCAAAATCTTTAGCGCCTTAGTTTGAAACCCTGATCCGGCTCCTATATCCAATACACTTATATTTTTCCCCAAAAATTTCTTTGCAATATTATAGGCTTTTTCAGTGGATATATCACTCCCTGGGCCACCTCTAAAGTCTCCATTATGAATCTTAAAAAAGAATTCCATCATCTCTTTATCCATTTCAAACCTCCAATTAATGGGAGGTATTTTTTATTAATTTTATATAGCCTTTAATTTTTGTCCTGATTTTTTAATCGCTGTTTCAGAACCTGTCCAACATTCTACACCATCTAAATCATCTACAGTTTCAGCTCTTAAAACTGGATCAAGTCCTTGTTTTCTTTGATCTGTGTAATCATCTAATAGTCTGAATGCAATTGGGCCTAATTTCAAAATTGCATATAGGTTTAATATAGCCATGAATGCCATAAATAAATCTGCTAATCCCCATACTACTTTTAATCCTGCAATTCCTCCTACTAACACCATCATAACAACTGCTGTTCTATATCCTTGTAACCACAATCTATTTTCGGTCATAAACTCTATATTTGCTTCACCATAATAATAGTTTCCAATTACTGAAGAGAATGCGAATAAAAAGATACATAGAGCTATGAATATTCCTCCAAAGTTTCCTAAATGCGTACTAAGTGCTGACTGAGTCATTTGGATTCCATCTCCGCTAAGTGATTGGTATCCTGATAATAAAATTATAAATGCAGTTGCACTACAGATTAATATTGTATCTGTAAATACACCCAATGCCTGGATAAGTCCTTGCTTCACAGGATGTGATACTGTAGCCGTAGCTGCCGCATTAGGAGCGCTTCCCATTCCTGCTTCATTAGAAAACAATCCTCTTTTAATTCCCTGCATAAGAGCTGCACCTAGTGCTCCTCCTGCTGCCGATTTAGCATTAAAGGCTCCATCAATGATCATTCCAAATACTGCTGGTATTTGAGTAAAATTCATCACAATAACAACTGTTGCTACTACAACATAACATACTGCCATTATAGGAACTACTTTTTCTACAAAACTTGCAATTCTCTTTACCCCACCAAAGATTATAACAGCAGTTAATACTGCTAATACAATAGCAACTACAGTTTTACTTATACCAAATGATCCATTAAATGCCATGGCAATTGTATTGGATTGAACCGAATTAAAGATTAGTCCAAAACATACTGTAATTAAGATTGAAAATGCAATTCCTAATTTTCTATTCTTTAAAGCTTTTTCCATATAATATGCTGGTCCACCTCTAAATGCATCTCCATCCTTTACTTTATAAAGCTGAGCCAAAGTAGACTCTACAAAAGCAGATGCAGAACCAATAAGTGCTAACATCCACATCCAGAATACTGCTCCTGGTCCCCCTGCTGCGATAGCTAGTGCAACCCCTGCCATATTTCCAGTTCCTACTCTAGAAGCTGTACTTATACAAAAAGCCTGAAATGATGTTATCCCTTTTTCCTCTTTCTTTCCCTTTACTCCATCTGCTGCTCCTTCAGTTAAAAGTCTTATCATCTCCTTTAACATTCTAAACTGAGCAAACTTTGTTTTTATGGAAAAATAAATCCCTATACCTATTAAACCTACTATCAATACATATGACCACAAAATGTTATTTAAAAAATCTACCATACTTTATTCCTCCTTGATTCATTTTTTTATTCCATAAGTATAATATATGTATAAAGCTTTGTCAATATATATTGTATATAAATTTCAATGGTTATTTAGAGGAAAAAACTATTAATCATCATTATATACATATATTCATATATTAAATTAGGTATATTTTGTAAAATAATAACTATTTTTATTCTATGAGGTCTTTCCCAAAAATGGCTCTATTCTCTTATTTTTACAAACAAAAAGGGCATAGATTCCTCTATGCCCTTAAAAATCATTATTTCTTTTTCATTTGTGGAAATAATAATACATCTCTAATAGATTCAGATCCTGTTAATAACATTACCAATCTATCGATACCAATTCCCAGTCCTCCTGTTGGTGGAAGACCATATTCCAATGCGTTGATGTAATCTTCATCTACTACTGCATTGGCTTCTTCGTTCCCTTTTGTAGCTTCTGCTACTTGATCCATAAATCTTGACTTTTGGTCAGCTGGGTCATTTAACTCAGAGAATGCGTTTCCATATTCCCTGGCATCGATAAATAATTCAAATCTATCTGTAAATCTACCATCATTTTTTGTTCTCTTCGCTAGTGGAGAAATCTCTACTGGATGGCCCATTACAAATGTAGGTTGTACTATTGTTTCCTCGCATTTTTGCTCGAAGAATTCATTGATGATATGTCCTACTGTATCCATATGAGGAGCTAAGTGTACTTCATTTGCTTCAGCTAATTCTTTAGCAACTTCTACACTCATCTCAGGCCAAAAATCTACACCTGTAACATTTTTTATTATGTCAACCATATGTATTCTCGCAAATCCTTCTAATTTTATTTCCTTACCATTGTATACAACGTCCGTTGTTCCAAGTACTTCTTTTGCAGTATTTGTAATAATCTCTTCTGTAAGATCCATTATGTCTTCAAAATCAGCATATGCTTGGTATAATTCCATCATTGTAAATTCAGGGTTATGTCTAGTAGATATACCCTCATTTCTAAAACTTCTATTGATTTCAAATACCTTATCAAATCCACCAACAATTAATCTTTTTAGATATAATTCTGGAGCTATTCTTAAATATAATTCCATGTCTAAAGCGTTATGATGTGTTACGAATGGTTTTGCAGAGGCTCCACCAACAATTGGATGCATAATAGGTGTTTCAACCTCTAAGAAATCTTTCTTAGTTAAGAATGATCTTATGAAACTAACTATTTTTGCTCTAGTTATAAATGTTTCTTTTACATCTCTGTTCATGATAAGGTCTACATATCTTTGTCTATATCTAGTTTCTACATCTGTTAAACCATGGAATTTATCCGGTAATGGTTTGATATTTTTAGATAAAAATTCAAATTCAGCTGCTCTTAATGTAAATTCACCTTTACCTGTTCTAAATACTCCACCTTTGATTCCAATAAAATCTCCAGTTCCAACCTTACTGATTACTTCAAATGCTTTATCTCCAACTACATCTTTTCTGATATAAAATTGGATTCTTCCAGTTTGATCTTCAATATGACCAAATACTGCTTTTTTCCCTGCTGGTCTAAAAGCCATAATTCTTCCTGCAGTTTGAAATGTTTCTTTATAATTTTCAGGATCTTTATCAAATTCAACCTCTGAATTTATAATGTCTTCTACCATATTTAACTTACTGTACTTTCTTCCAAATGGTTCTATTCCCATTGCTTTGATCTCTTCTACCTTGTTCCACTTGTCTTGGACAATGTGGTCATTATTTTCAACTATTTGACTCATGCTCGACCTCTTTTCTTAATTTATTTTTATTTGATTTTTCTATTTTTAATATATATATTCTCCCCTTATTACTGAGGGTAGTATTTGGAAACTTTTTAATCAACATTCTAAAATATTTAGAACTTTCATCGTAGTTTTCTAAGTTATAGTAGATCATCCCACCTAAATAGTAATAATCTCCAATGTGTTCTTCATCTAAAATTTTAATATCTATCAATCTTAAGTTTTTTTCTGCCGATTCTAACTCATTTAGATTATAATATAGATCTGCTAATTTATAATAAATATTATTTTTTAATTCAGGCGATATATCTTTTTTTAGAGATCGTTTATAGTAAAGTTCAGCTTCTTGCAGCCTTCCCTCTTGAGTATATTTTTCAGCAGTCCCAATATATTTTTCAAGTTTTTTTCTATCTAAATATTTTATTTCTATCTGTTTAATTTTATCTAATTGTTCAGGTGTTACCCCTGATTTTAGTATCTCGTAGCTATTCTTATCATCTGTTTTCAAATATATAAGGGCTAATTTTTCTAAATTTTCACTTGTTTTATAATAGGTTATTGCCTTATCATAATCTTTTAATTGATAGTAATAATCTCCTAAATAATCTAATAT
>NBMF01000010.1 GCA_002084825.1 Fusobacteriia bacterium 4572_74 | reverse complement strand
CAAAAAAATCAAAATCGATATACTTTTTTTGTGATGTGATTTTTTAAAAACTTAACTATAAAAAATATTAACTATTTTTACTTGACTTCATATAGTTAGTCTTTAAATTTTTTTCAAAATAAACAATGTGTCCGTTTTAACCAAATTCAATTTATGATTTCATTAATATCCTCTACGTACTCTAACTAAACTTCTTTTCACACACCCTTATGAGCCTGAATATTTCTTCAACATTTTTCTCTACAAAAGTTCTCGCTCTGTCTTTGCTCATAGCTTCCTCTAAAGAAATAGGATAGTTTATTGTAGAGAAGAATGCATCTATCCCGTAATCATGGGTTGTACCTGCATCATCTGCCACACATCCTGCCAATGCTATTACAGGTATCCCGCGTTCTTGACACAACTTGGATACCCCTTTGGAGCCTTTCCCATAATCGACTGGAAGTCTATTCTTCCCTCTCCAGTTATGACAAAATCCGCTCCTATTATCTCTTGGGCAAGCTTGACCTCTTCAAGAACTATATCAACTCCAGATCTAAGCTCTCCTTCTAAAAAGGCAACAAAACCTCCACCGAGCCCCCCTGCTGCTCCGGCTCCTGGAATTTCCGACACATCCTTCCCCAGCTTTTCCTTGAGGATTCCAGCAAACCTCTCCAGACACGAATCCAGATATTCAACCATTTCATCATCGGCACCCTTTTGTCTAGCATAAACATGAGCTGCTCCCTTGGAACCGTAAAAGGTATTGTCTACATCACAGGCTATAAGAAACTTGCACTCCTTTAGTTCTCCTATGGCTCCTTCTGCATCTATCTCTACTACTCTTTCCATTATCTCCCCACCATAACCTAGCTCTTTGCCCTCACTATCAAAGAACTTATATCCCAACGCCTGCATCATTCCAAGCCCTGCATCATTTGTAGCGCTACCACCGATTCCGATGACAAATTCTCTACAGCCTCTCTTGATGGCATCCTTAATAAGCTCTCCTGTTCCGTAGGTCGTCGTCTTTCGTGGATTTCTTTCTTTTAGATTTACCAAAGGAAGTCCAGAAGCCGAGGCCATCTCTATAACCGCAGTTTTATTCTTCCCCATTATCCCATACCTAGCATATACAGGTTTCATGAGGGGATTGTTGACCTCCATGTCCACAAACTTACCTCCGGTTCCTTTTACAAGTGCCTCGACAGTTCCCTCTCCTCCGTCTGCAACGGGAACCTTCTTTATTTCTGCATCTGAATAGACATTCCTAATTCCCTTCTCTATTATTTCTTCCAATTCAAAGGAACTAAGACTGCCCTTAAATGAATCTATAGCCACTACAACTTTCATTTTCCCTCCCTATTTATAAATAGAAATAGAGGTATACACGCACTATTTCTATTTTATTTTATTTTTAATATATAATTAAAATAGACGCTGTGGATTAGTGTTTCCTCCTATAACTCAGACTATTTTCTTAAAACTCTAACCATAGTTCTATATTTAATTGTTAATTAGTTAGATAATGCTCGACATTTTATATACAGCAAGGATATGTTAACATAGTTTTTATAGAACACAACGTCAAATAAATTATTCAAGGAGTGATAACTATGATTTTTGTCGGTATCGATATTGCTAAAAATAAACATGATTGCTATATTTTTGACTCTTCCAAATAGATGAATAATTTTACTATCCTACTTAATCCACAAATATTCATATGGTGCAAGATCTATTTTTTTTTTTTATTTCTCTTCCTGAGATAATATCTCGTCCCTCTATCTCCGTCTTTAAATTTATCACTTTATTTGCCACATTCACAATAAATGTAATTTTTTCTCCTTCCTCTCCCAATCTTTCCAAGGCAAAAACTCTGTTATCGAGTTCCAACACATTTTGAGGAGCATAGGGTGAAAATGACTTTTCTTTTTGTCTTAACCCCATCAATTTTTTAGTTCCTTCAAAAATTGATTTTCTCCTAGTGTCTACTTTAATCTCCTCTGAAATAGTTTTGAAATCAAATTTTTCACGATTGATTCTTCTGTTGATCCCGCTGTTTTTAACACCTTCATAGTCATTCTTTGATCCTAAAAGAGAGTGATAATAAATTGCAGGTACTCCCACCATGGAAAATAACAGTGCATGAGAGGCTAATATTTTCTGTACCTGCACCTCTTCTGTAAGGTCCTCATCTTTATTTATAAGTGCTTCTTGATACACTATATTCAGCTCATATGGAGTTTTACTCCCGTCAGGATTGGATTTAAAGTTTATCTTTCCGCCATTTTCAAAAGTTTTATCCACCAATACCTGTCTTTCTTCATCCGTTAAGATCCCTTCTGTAGGTCTCATTCCTATCCCATCATGAGATGAGAGGAAGTTGAAGTAAGTTGCTGTTTCACTGACATTGTTGATTCCTTTTGCCCACTTTGTTAATTTTTCTGTATTATGAGTAGTAAAGCTGTATAGAGTAAGTGGTGGCAGTGTAAACTGATATACTTGGTGTGCTTCATCTGTTGTATCTCCAAAATAAGATATATTTTCTAAATGAGGAACATTCGTTTCTGTTATTATCTGCGTCCCTTTTTTAAAGTAATCCAGAATATCTCTCCAAAATTTGATTATCTCATGGGTCTCGGGCAGGTGCATAGATGTAGTTCCTGACTCCTTCCATAAGAATCCAATGGCATCTAATCTTATAGAAGCTGCACCATTATATGCATAAGATAAAACTATATCCGTCAAATCTACTAATGTGGAAAAATTTCTTACATTTACATCCACTTGATCTTCACTAAACGTTGACCATGCTGTCTTTACTCCTCCATTAGGAGTTTTATATTCATGATATAACGGAGATGTTCTGGGTCTCACTACGATACTTGCATCAAAGTTATCATCCTTAGGGATAAAATATTCTTTATATTTCTCTTCTCCTGCAAGATAGCTCTTAAACCAAGGAGAACTTTTAGACATATGGTTCGCTACGAAATCATACATCATTCTATAGTCCTTAGAAAAATTATTGATATCATCCCAACCGCCTAATCTAGGGTCAATTTTTCTATAATCTACCACAGAGAATCCATCATCAGATGTATATTCAAACATCGGTAATAGATGCACATCGGTAATTTCATCCTTTACGTTTTCCAATAAAAACTTATGTAAAGTTTCAAGTGTCGGTTTCCCCTCTTCATAGATAGAATCACCATAGGTTATTAAATATATGTTTTTTTCACTTAATTTTTTACATATTGGCCATTTTTTCCCTTCCCAGGTAGATATAAAATTATCTAATTCTTTTTCGAAACTTTTTTTATAGTCATCTTTATATACATTTTTTAATTTTAAAATACATCTATCCATCAAATTTTGTCTATTCAATTTATTATCTCCTTTTTTCATTTTTCATTTTTGTCACTAATAAAACCTATTCAAAATCAAAACACCCGACACGGATGGCACGGATAAAATTTGCTTTACACAGATTTTATTTTTTATTTGTGTAAATTTGTATAATCTGTGACTAGTCTTTTATCTTAAAATATATTATCTATATTCATTTGTGTAATTCGTGATTAAGTTTTTAAAATTTTATTTTAAAAGTCTTATATCCCTTAGGTTCAACAGTAAATTTTATTCCCTTTGAGATCTTATTTTCTTTTAGATTCACTTCTATAACTTCATTTTTAAACTTTATTATTTCTCCATAATCCCCAGGATTAAACACTCTTATTATGGTAAAATTTCCCCTGTGGGATTTTTTTATTACGGAGATAAATAAATTTTTATTTTCAATATTCAAGAAAGAAATTTTTGCAGAGAATCCTTCGCTAGGCATCGGTACTTCAAATCTCTCCACCCTTTCTTCGAATGTATTCAACACTTGCATTTGATAGGATACAGATTTTTTGATATATTTTTCCATATTTTGATAGATCTTATTTATACTTGTTTTAGACTCAAAAACAATTCCATATTCAAATTCCAGCTTCCGTTTCATCTGAGCATTCGGTGTGTATACCACTTTATTATTAATCCCGCTGGCTCTTCCCGGTCTCCACGTTAAATTGTCATTTCCTAATACTCCTACAGTTCTAAATAAAGTCACAGCTAATTTTGAATTTAAAATTTCATATTCCTTGATCCCCTCACCAAAAAATTGCAGATTATTTTTTTTATCTTTTAATAAGATCATATTTTCTAAATTATAGATAGGAACCGGAGCTTCTGCATACCCGTCTTCCCTCCAAGTTCTCATCCGATTTTCTACAACTGGATGTTTTATCAGCGAAAATCCACTGTCACTATATGAATACTCAAAGTTATTTAAATTACTCTCAATTACTGCTCTCAGTCTATGATCCTCTTCCAAATTAAAAATACTATGTCTTATTTTTATTGTTTTGTCTTCCTTCGACAGCTCAATCATCGTTGTAATTTCTAATTTTCTGACTTCATCTAATTTTGATACCAGCTCTATCTTTTCAAAATTATTTTTTTTCACCATTGAAACCAATTCAAAGTTATTAAAGTTTTGAATATTATCTTCTAAAACAGGAGAGAAATCATATGAATCTCCTCCATCACTAGAGCTTTCAAAAATTAAAAAGTTTTTGATAATCTTTTCAGTTAATTTATTTTTTAGAGTAAGTTTTTTATCTTCTAAAGTTATTTTATAAAATTCATTTTCTATAGAATTGGATAAAGTTTTTGCCTCTTTTATATCTTTTTCTTCCTCATCAATGATAAATGTATCATATCCCAGACTTGGAATAATAAGATTTTTAATAAGTATCTCAGTCCTGTAATATCCTGGAATTTCCTCTTCTCTGTCACCATTTGCTGTAACAACAACTCTTTTTCCACCAGAGACATAATCTGACTTGACTATCTCGGTTTCTAAGGCCTTCCCATCCCTGGTTTTTATAATCGGGTTGTTTTTTTTCGTGAATAAAATAGAAACTATATCTTCCGATTCTTCCATTAATTTTGTATTGAAGATCGTTAAGATATTTTCATAACCTAATTTATTTGAGACCCCCACAGTAATTTTTTTCTTTATTATATTTATCAACCCATCTGCAATTTTTTCTACCTTATCCAGTCTGGTTATCACTCCCTCATTGGTCGAATCTGAATTACACCCTCCAATACTATCGTGAGCATGTACATCAAACAATAGCTTCCAGCAGACATCCAGCCACTTTTGAGGATACTCTATTCCTAGATCCATTCCTATAATTGCAAGGGGTTCCAATGTATACAAGATCTTATTTTCTATACTGGAATTGGCTTTTTTTATATCATATCTTTGAGATCCTATAGTCCTGTGAATACGAGATTTTTCACACCCTCTCAGTTCCCCCTCTATCTTATTTTCAAACTTGTTCGTCCATGCAGTATAAACTCATACCCCAGATTCTTTTGGTTTAACTCTTCTATAACTTTTGGGAAATATTCTCTGATTAAGACCTGGTCTCCTCCGGCAGGTAGTAGAAGGTCTTCACAATCTGTATTTAAAATTTCTAATTTTTTCAACATAGGCAGAAGTTTTCCCTCTATATATTCATCACTTGAGTCCAAGAATTTCCCCGGCCCGTATCCCAGATAAATATTGTTTGCTCTTACCTCTATTCCATCTGGTGAACTCCATTTAAAATTAAGGTTCCCCTTCAACTGATCGGTATAAACTCCCCTCTGAAAGATAGCATCATCTATCTCAAATCCTTTAAAAATTGAAGGCAGATATTGATTTTGTCCAAAGATGTCAGGCAGGTACCCAACACTCATAGAATGACCAAAATTTTCACAGATATCTATCCCATATTGAAGATTTCTAATTAAAGACTCCTTATTTATCAGGAGAGAATCTGCCTGGGTATACCAGGGCCCCACAAATATTTTTTTATTAGTTATCAATTTTTTTAATCTATTTTTATTCTCGGGATAGATATTTAAATACTCGTCTATTATAGAAGCCTGAGCATCAAATGAATAAGATGGATAATCTTCCCTATTTTCTAAGACTCCCATTAAATACGTTAAATTTTCACCTAATAATAAATTGGAATCCTCTAAATTAAAATACCACTCCCTATCCCAGTGTGAATGTGAAACTATATGAACTTTTTTCATCTTATATTCTCCCTCTATATTTAGTAGTTAAACTTTTTTCAATATCTATTTTTAAAACTAAGGAGTTTGCCCGCCACAGGCGGTCAAACTCCTATTTTCTTTCTATTAATTCTTAACAGTCTTTCTTGTTTTTTTCATGAGTACTATGGTTAATACAGCTACAGTAACTGCTCCTGAGATTATTCCGGTAAGGTACGGGAATACTCCGTCAGCTAGCCCCCATCCCCAGATAGCCGGTAATGGCAGTGATTGAATCGCTCCTAAATATACTGCTACTACCGAACCTACGATTGCTCCAGCCACATTGGCTATGATTAAGATCGGGTTTTTTAACAGGAAGGGGATTGCCCCCTCTGAAATTCCACAAATTCCTAAAAGTAACGAAGTACTTCCAAGCACCCTTTCTTCAGTAGTAAATAAATCTTCATTCTTAAATTTATCATAGTTTACTGCTAATCCTATTCCAATCGGAGGAATAATTATAGATAGTGTTCTGGCAGTTAAATTAAATATCTCAGGAGTTTCAGGCAGGTTTAATCCCAATGCAACTGCTCCTGCTGCTTTATTTATCGGCCCCCCAAGGTCAAAGGCTGTTCCAAATGCAATAACTGAGTTGTATGCAAATTTCCCTGCATCTCCTGCAGCTGTAAAGAAATCAAATAACCACTTATTTGCTGCAAAACCTTCTATAGGTTTCATCTGTCATCATTCCACCGATAAATGCAGGCACAAGTGCCGGCTTACCAGCGATTGAATAAGCTAAGTATCCAGCAAAGAAGGCATACATAGTCTTCATTGTCATAAATCCAATAGCACCAAATTTAGAGAAAAAGTCTTTATATATAGCACTGTCTTTACCGAATATTTCAGCCGATATATTCCCCATTGCCAATAATAATCCTGCTAACACCAATACTGGTATCATATATGATATTCCTGCCATCACATGCTGTAAAAAAGCATTAGTTCTATTTGTTCCACTATCAGACTCTACTACCTCTCCTTTTTCCAACTTCACTGCCTTTTCTATTGTTTCTTCGGTAGATTTTAATACTGCCTGTGTTCCAATCTTTACATAGTTAGCTCCATCAAATCTATGATCATCTTGAATGGGTACATCCACTGCCAAAATAATCCCATCAGCTTCATTAATTTCAGCTATACTTAATTTATTCTTTACACCGTCACTTCCCTGGGTTTCAACCTTGCATCTATATCCTTTATTTTTACAGTAATTTTTTATTTTTTCTGCTGCCATAAATGTATGAGCTATCCCTGTAGGACATGCTGTTACTGCTACAATAAACTTATCTTCCTTTGTACCGGCAGCCAGGACTTCCTCTTCCTTCCCCTCTACAGAATAGATTGCCTCCAACAGCTCTTCCTTAGTTTTAGTATTTTGGAGTTCCTCTACAAATCCATCTGCCATAAATGAACTGGTCAATTTAGTCAATACATCTATATGAGTACTTCCACTCTCTGCTTTTGGTATAGCTATTAAAAACACCAAGTTAACTTCATTCTCGTCATCTACCGATTCCCATTCTGCAATTGGAGTTTTTGTTCTGGCTATGGCTATTCTCGGGTATTTAACAGTTGTAGATTTCCCGTGAGGTATTGCCAGTCCTTCCTCTAATCCTGTAGGTGATGATACTTCCCTTTCCATTACAGTCTTATAGAACTCCTCCTTGGACTCCAATGCTCCATCTTCATATAATTTTTCTACTAAACTTTTTATCACTTCTTCCTTTGTCTCCAGTCCACAATCTAATAATATTAAACTGCTGTTTACTAAATCTTTAAATTTCATCTTCTTCCCCCTTATGTAAAAAAATGATTTTTTCTGACAAAAATTATGAAAATAGTTATGAAAAGTCGAAAAAAAAACAGTTTTCAGTTTGAATTATATTATAGAACATCATATAATATATATTAAGTGGTCGTTTTTTTTCACTTTTATACGACATGGGAGGTAAGATGAATAAAAGAATAATAGATATCATTGAAAAATTTAATAACTATAAGGGCAGGGTCGACATCAAACAATTATCTAAGGAATTAGGAGTAAATCAAAGAACCATTCGATATGATATAGACAAGATCAATGAGGAACTGAAAAAAAAAGACTTAGATCTAATTGAAAAACTCACTAAGGGAGGGCTGGAAGGAGATGTCAAATCTTTAAATCTTTTATTGGACGGGCTGGATTTAGATGAAAATATTTTCCAGGAATATAAGGAAGTACTCATCCTTATCATGATAACCTTTGAGGAAAACATCAATATAAATAATCTATGTGAAAAGTTTGACCTTGGAAGGACAACTATAAAAACTACCCTGAAGAAAATATATTCGAAACAAAATAGACGTTTATTTTTGTGAGATAGATCCAACTTTTATAGAGAAATTTATTAACTTCATAATAAAGTCTCTCAACAGGATGATCTCAGACGAAGCCTATACCACGATATTTAACTATATAATGATTACGATACTCAGGATAAAAAAAGAGAGACCTCTTTTGATCTCTCCCAATGAAAACTTTTTTTATGAGACTGAGGAGTACAAGGTGATAAAGAGATCTATCGCCCTTATCGAGTCAAATTACGATCTGGTTATGGACACCCGTGAACTTCTAAAACTTACAGATTATTTTTTAGGCAGCCACCTTTACAATGCCAGCTCATCTTTTCTCAGTAATTGGATTGAGATTGAGGTCCTGACAAAAAGAATAATACATAATTTTTCTGACCTGTTCAGCTGTGACCTCACAAAGGATAAGTTTTTATTGGATGGTCTTATCAACCATATTAAACCTACCGTCTATAGAGTGAAAAATTTTACAGAACTGGAAAATACCATTGAAGATGAATTTAAAAATCTCTACCCTCATATATTTGCCGATACAAAAAATGCCTTGAAATTACTGGAGGAGTTTATGGGTTTATCCATCCCTGACAGTGAAACAGCCTTTATAGGGATGCACTTCAAAGCGGCTATAGACAGAAATAAAATAAGGGAAACCAAAAATATATTGGTAGTATGCGGAATGGGATACGGGACCTCTAAACTTATTTCTCAACAAATCAGGAGTTTATATGAGGTAAATATCTTGGATATCATCCCACAAAACCAACTGCAAAACTATGTAGACAATTCCAGTATAGATCTTATATTAACCACCTCTATGAATGAAGAATATTTTAATGGTATCCCCATTGTAAAAGTAAAGCCCATCTTAACCGTTGAAGACTTCAACCTCATAGACACATATAGTCTTCCTAAATATAACAACAGGATACCCCTCTCCCTCCTGATCAATGCCGTCGAAAACAACACCGATATTATAGACAGGGAGGAATTAGTAAAACAATTAAAGGAAGTCTGTGGAAAACAATTAGTAGATGATATCCATAAAAACAGTCTAAAAATCTCAGACCTTTTAAACAATAAATCTATCCATCTGGAAAAAAAGGTAAATAACTGGGAGGAGGCCATAAGGCTGTCGGGAAAATTTTTAGAAGATAATGGAAATACTACGAATAATTATACAAAAAAAATGATTGAATCCATTAAAAAGAACGGATCCTACATGGTCACAGAGGACAGTCTGGCTCTGCCCCATGCTAAAAATGAAGGGGATGTATTCTATACCGGGATGTCTCTGCTTATCTTGGAGGAGGAGGTAGAATTTCCACAGGGATTTAAAGTTAAAGTAATCTTATCATTCTGTTCTTTGGATTCTAAGGAACACTTAGATGCATTGACGGAATTTATTGAACTCGTTAAAAAATATAATTTTTTAGAGTTTCTAAAGAAGGAAAAATCTAAGAAAAAAATAATAGATAAAATCAATAAATATAATTTTTTAACAAAATTAGGAAAAAATTAATTTTTTTACTTCCATAATACCATTTGTCAACAAAAAATCATTGACACAATGAGCTAACTGTTATATAATATCAAAGATAAAGCCCTTTCCCACGAGGAGCCGTTATAAATCGTATTTTATAACATTTATTTCAAGGAGGAACAAAACGTGAAAAACAAATATAGTTTTATGTTAAGAAAAGAAGATGTAGTTAGAGAATGGTTACATTATGACGCTGATGGTGTAGTATTAGGTAGATTAGCTGCAGAAATCGCAAAGAAATTAATGGCAAAGGATAAGGTAACTTATACTCCTCATATCGATGGTGGAGATTACGTAGTAGTCACTAACATGGAAAAAATTATAGTTACAGGAAAAAAATTAACTGACAAAATTTATTACAATCACTCAGGATTCCCAGGTGGATTAAGAGAGAGAAGATTAGAAGAAGTTTTAGCTAAGAACCCTGCAGAGGCTTTATTTTTAGCAGTTAAGAGAATGTTACCTAAGAACAGATTAGGTGCACAGCAATTAACTAGATTAAGAATATTTGTTGGATCTGAACATGAGCATGCTGCTCAAAACCCTGAAACTAAAACATTGGAAGAGGAATCTTAGGAGATATCGTAAACCAACCTTTAGTTTTAACTGAAACTGCTGAGAAATTTGGAGTTAAAGTAAACGTAAATGGTGGAGGAACTACTGGTCAAGCAGGAGCTATTAGACATGGTGTTGCTAGAGCATTATTAATGGCTGATGAAACTTTAAAAGCTGCTTTAAGAGAAGCTGGATTCTTAACTAGAGACTCAAGAATGGTTGAAAGAAAGAAATTCGGAAAGAAAAAAGCAAGAAAATCACCTCAATTCTCAAAAAGATAAGGTTATTTCAAAAGAGATATATTTCCACTGTTGTGGAAATACATCTCTTTTTTTTTATACTCTTTAAGGGAAGCCATCAATTTGCACAGGACTCTCCTTCACTTTCTTTAAAAGCTTGTATCCTTTGCAATTTTTCATAAACTTCTTTATTAATATAATGAGTTATTTCCCCAACCTTTAATATGTATACTTTTTCTTCTAAACCTACTACTTCTATTTCTTCAAAAGTATGATAATGTTTCCCGTAAAAACTTTTTATTTCTCCATGAAAATTTATAAATCGAACCATATTAAACCTCCCTTTTTAGCCACCAAATAAAACGATATATAATAATGTTATTATTTAACTCTATTAAATTTCCTTTTAAAAACATTTTTCATTTCATATTTATAAAAAAAAGCCCATACCTTCTAACGAAAGCATAAGCTTTTTAATTCACTATATCTCCCCTTAGTTTCTTTTCACATCGTAAAATTTTTCTGCCCTACTTAACTTTCTATTTCACTCTTCCTTTCTATGGTTTCCCTTCGTTAAGGAAACCAAAGCTAAAATTATTGATAATTAAATGAATTTATTAATGTCACTAATGTAACTTTTCATATTAACAAATTGTGGAGTTGAAATTTTAGTATGATTATTTTCTCCCCATTTATAAGCCGGGTTCTTCTTTCTCTCTAAATCATAAATTTCATTTTCCCTATTTTTATTTTCTGATCCTATTTTTTCAAAATCATCTGAGGACATTTCATCCACAACAAATTGATTTATTTTAGACAATTCTATATTCCCAGTCGTTATTTCTAATCTATTGATTTTTCCATAAAAAACTTGAAGATGTTTCGGTGCTGTTTCTTCTAAAATCAAGATAAAAATCAAATAATTCAAATAATCCTTTTGTTCAGTTATAGATTTATATAATTTTGAAAACCTAGTTATCATCTCCATATTTTCTTAAAAGTTGATAGACTACGTCATTGTCTAATCCATTGAATTTGTCAAAATAAATTTCTACCTTTACAAGTGCTCCTGTCCTGTCATTTTCTTCTGTTAATATCATTGGGTTGAACATAAATCACTTCCTCTATTTTTATATTCCAATTATACTTTTTTATCTCTTCAAATTCAAGAATAGCAGTTATTTAGTAGAACTAATGAGAAGTTATGATCTAAAAACCTCACTTTTTCACCTCAGTTTCTTTTACGAAGAGAAAACGACAACAAGGAAAGAGTCTGAAAATAAGAAAAAAATCCCTCTCCTACACTAGGAGAGGGAAAAATATATTTTATTTTTCTTCTTTTACTTTTTTAGTTGTTGTTTTCTTCTTAGCTGCCGGCTTCTTTGCAGGTGCTTTTTTTGCTACAGCCTTTTTAGTAGTTGCTTTTTTTACTGGTTCTTTTTTCTTTGCAGGAGGAGCTACTGAAAGTTCCCCTGTTTCCTTATCTTTTAATATCTTTCTTGTGTTTTTACAAGTTGGATAGTTACTACAAGCCAAGAATTTCCCTCTTCTACTTGCTTTTATCTCAAATTTACTTCCACATTTTTCACAGACCCCAGCTTTAGCTATAAGTTTATCTTCCACAACTTTTATCTCATCTAAAAGATATTTAATTATTATAACTCCATCTTTTTCCTCTAACTGCCCTTCCTTCACCATCTTTTTTATGCTAGCCGGCAATGGAATTCTGATCTCATCAGTAGCAAAGTTTTCACTCTCTAAATATTCTCCATACCTTCCTTTTTTTAAGATCATCATAGTTCCGTCTTCTGTTTTCATGTCGGTATCTTTTTCTTCAAAATACTCATTCATCTCTAACAATCTTTCCTTTAGAGCTATCATAATTTTCACTCTCTAAATATTCACCAAATCTTCCCTTTTTAAGATTATATCTCACACCTTTAATCACAATATCAGTGGGTATACCCCTTTTAATTCTTTCCCTTTTTTGTACTATCTCATTGATAAAGATATGCCCATCTTCTAATTCCTGCTCATCAATCTCTACTGTTTTTAATGGAATCCTTCCACTGCAGGTTTCAAAATGTTCACACTCTAAATATTTACCAAATCTACCAGTTTTTAGGAGCATCTTTCCTGTACAGCCATCTACTGGACATGGTACATCAGATTCAATTCTTCTGTTAGTAATTTTTTCTACTTCTTTATCAAAGTTTTCCAATGCTTTTTTAAAATCTATATAAAATTCATCCAAAACATCGGTCCACTTTACTGCTCCTTCTTCTATTGAATCCAAGGCATTTTCCATACTAGATGTAAATTCCACTCCTAATATTCTCGGGAAATATTTATTTAATATTTTTTCTACATCATAACCTAATTTAGTAGGTACAAATAATTTCCCCATAAATTCTACATATTCTCTCTTCTTTAAAGTTTCTATAATCGATGCATAAGTAGACGGTCTTCCAATCCCGTCAGCTTCTAATTTTCTTATCAATGAAGATTCACTGAGTCTTTTAGGAGGTTTAGTTTCATCTGCCTTTATATTCAATTTTTCTAACTCTAACTTATCTCCTTCTTTAATACTAGGGAAATCAGCTGTTTTTATCTCATCTTCCTCTTTAAATATCTTATAATATCCATCAAAGGTTACCTTATTCACTATCCCTCTAAATTGATATTTATCATATCCACTTATGAGAGTAAATTGATCATATTCCATAGGAGCTAACTGTGAAATTATAAATCTTTCCCAAATCAATTTATACATTCTATATTGATCAGAATTTAGATATTCTTCCACATTATCTGGCTCTAAATCTATATAGGTAGGTCTTACTGCCTCATGGGCATCCTGTATTTTCTTCTTATCATCCGTTTTTTTCTGTTTTTTCTTTCCTATATATTTTTCACCATATTTATCTATAATAAATTCTTTAGCCTGTCCTTTAGCTTCCTCAGATATCCTGGTAGAGTCAGTTCTCATATATGTAATCAGACCTTTTTGAGCCCCATCTATTTTTAGACCCTCATATAAGCTTTGGGCTACTCTCATAGTTTTAGAAGCTGAAAAGCCTAAATATGATGAAGCTAATTGTTGTAATGTACTTGTCTTTAATGGTAGCGGTGGATTCTTAGTTTTCTTAGCTATCTCGGTACTGACTACTTCAAAAGTCGGATATGTTTCTAAAGATTTCTTCAACTCCTCCATCTTTTCCTCATCCCACATTTTTATTCCCCTGTCATCTCCTGATTTATAGAGATTTAAGTCTATATTATTACTAAAATCCCCACTTACTTCCCAATATTTTTGAGGAATAAATGCCTTTATTTCATTTTCTAAGTCACAAATTAATTTCAATGATACCGATTGAACCCTTCCTGCACTGGTATTAGAAGATATTAACTGCCATAAATATGGACTGATAGAATATCCTACTATTCTATCTAATAACCTTCTTGCTTGTTGTGCATCTACCCTATTTTGATCTATAGTTCTAGGATTTTTTACCGCTTCTCTTATTGCATTTTTAGTTATCTCGTTAAATTCTATCCTGTTTTTTTCCTTTGGATCTAATTTTAATATATGAGCTACATGCCAAGCTATAGCTTCCCCTTCTCTATCCGGGTCGGCTGCTAGATAGATTTTATCAGATTTTTTAGCCATTGCTCTCAAATTTTTAGTTATTTCACCTTTTCCCTTTATTGTTGAATAAGAGGGTGTAAAATTATTTTCTATGTCTATTCCCATCTTTGTCTTTGGAAGGTCTCTTATATGTCCATATGAGGCTGTAACCTCATAATTACGTCCTAATATTTTTTTTATAGTATTTGCCTTTGCTGGCGACTCTACTATAACTAGATTTTTTTTAGCCACTTCTATCACTCCATTATTTTGTCTTTTCTATATTCTTCTATATTTACCACCTGCAATAGCTCTCACAAGTTTTTTTAATTCTAAATTTGTCAACAATCCCAAAAGTTTGCCTATTGGAATCTTAGTCTCAATTATTAATTCATCCAAACTTTTTTCTACAACCAATGCACTATAGACCTTTTCCTCTTCTGAATCTATGTCTATTCTGAGATTGATTTTATTTTCTCCATCCCAATCATATTCCTCCAATATATCTTTTCCACTAGTAATCAACTTGCCATAGGAATCTTTGATAAGATTGTTATTCCCTTCAAAAGATAGATAGTTTGGGAATCCAGGGATAACAAATACATCTCTGTTTTCCTCTAAAGCCAATTTGGCAGTTATCAAACTACCACCTTTTTTATAACTCTCTATTACTGTAACTCCTCTAGTCAGTCCGACTATTATCCTGTTTCTTCTAGGAAAATTATACCTATCTGGAGGAGTTCCCAATGGATATTCACTTATAAGAGTCCCCTCTCTAGCAATTTTTTCCCATTCATATTTATTTTCAGGAGGATAGATTACATCTAATCCGCTTCCTACAACAGCTATAGTATTCCCACCTAAATTTAAGGCTCTCTTATGAGCAGTTACATCTACTCCAATAGCTAATCCACTGGTTATAGTAACTCCTGCTCCTACCAAATCCCCTACTAATCCTCTACATGCCGATTCACCATAACTAGTCATCTTCCGTGTTCCAACTATTCCTATATTTTTATCATAAAAAGTAAGCTTTCCTTTTATGTATAGAAATACTGGTGGATGAGAGATATTTTTTAGATATAATGGATATTCTCTTTCCTTTATAGAAATTGTTTCAATATTTAAATCTAGCATCTTTTCCCTATAAAAATCAAGATTAATTTTATAAGAATTTAAAATTTTATCAATATCCTCGTCTTTAAACCTCATAATTTTAATATAAAATGACCTGTCATGGAGGAAAATTTCTTCAAATTCTTCACACAAATTCATCAGTTTAGTTATTATACTGTCCCTTACTCCTGCTACTCTCAATTTATACCAAGAATCCAAGACCTTCACCTCCACAGTATTTTTAATCAAAATATAGTTTCTAAATTTTTTCTTATTTTAGCACACTAGTCTCTACCGAGTTTACTATATATATCTCCTAAATTTTTTCTTATTTTTTTAGAATCAGGAAATTTAGCCTGTGCCTTTTCCAAAATATCTTTAGCACTGCTGTATCTATCCTCTGCCATATAGATATTTGCCATAGCTATATAGACGTTTTCATCCTCTTGGTATACTAGATATTTTTCCATATTTTCTATGGCTTTATCGTATTCCCCTTTCATCTGATAAGAAGCTCCCAACCCGATATATCCTCTATAAAAATCTGGTTTTACAGATAAAAGTTTATTATAAAAAATAATGGCAGTATCATATTTCCCTAAAAATCTAGCAGTTGTAGCTGTACCAAAATAATTCCTATAATCTCCTCTTTTATCCCTCTTAAATACAATATAAGCCCTTTCAAAAGATTTATCATTTATATATATACTTCCCAATATATATATATCCTCACTACTTATATAATTAGTTTTCTTTAGATAATTTTCAAATTCTTCAAAATATTTCTCTTTTTTATCATATCCCCACTTAGGAACATTTTTTTTATTCAGAATAATTTTTTTTTGTAGTGCTCTCATATTTTCAGGATTTAATTTTAAAATTTTTCTATACACTCCCAAGGCTTTTTCTGTCTCGTTCAGGCCCTCATATGATTCAGCTACTCCATAAAGAGATTCTATATCATCTTTTTTCAACTCAAAAGCTCTCAGATAATAATTCAATGAATCATTGTAATTTCCTTTTAAATAAGAGCTATCTCCTTCCTCCATATACTTTTCATAGATTCCAAAATCATCACCTATCTCCCAGTAAGTTTCTTTGGTTATAAAATTATCTTGAACTTCTGCATATCCTATTGAAGCTATCCCAATAAATAATACTATCAATAATTTTTTCATTTCTTTTATCTCCTCTACTCTTTTATCTCCTCTATTCTACTAATTACACTACCATCATGATATATAATCTCTATTTTTTCACCTTTTTCTAGTTCTGCTACACCTCTTATAATCTTATTCCCTGCTTTAGTTATCGTATATCCCCTCTTCAGTATTCCTTCTGGATTCAACGATCTTAGTTTTCCCATTCTCACTTCTAAAAGATGTTTTTTTTGTATTAAATTAGTGTTAATAACTTTTTTTAGCCTGTCTTCCCTGTCCATCAACAAATTATTTTTATCTACAACAGTCTCTAAATAACTTCTCAAAATATAACTTTTTTTTAAAGTTTCTAATTTTTTATTTTTAACCTGTAAATTGGTTAGTAGATTGTTATTTAATTTCTGCCTTCTATCCTCTAACATCTCTAACAATAGGTCTTTTCTAGGAACGACTAACTCCGCTGCATGGGTAGGAGTAGAAGCACGTAGATCTGCTGTCAGATCTGTCAAAAGATTATCTATTTCATGGCCTACAGCCGACACAATAGGCGTTTTAGTATTAAAGTATGCTAGAGCTACATCTTTTTTATTGAACGACCATAGGTCTTCTACACTTCCACCACCACGTCCTGCTATTATTAGATCTATCTCCTCCATCTTATCTAAAGTTTTTATTCCTTTTATAATCTCATTTTCAGATCCTATTCCTTGAACCTTGGTGGGATAGACATAAATATTTATATTTTCATATCTAAGTTTAGCTGTATTTATTATATCTTTTACTGCAGCCCCCGTTCCCGAAGTTACTATCCCTATATTTTGAGGCAATTTTGGAATAGGTAGTTTATTATTTTTGTCAAAATAACCCTCTTTAGCCAACTCTCTTTTAGTTCTCTCCAATTCCTCAAAAAGTTTTCCTAAACTCCCCTCTTTTTCCACATGAGCTACCAATATTTGATAGTTCCCATTAGCTTCATAGAGAGTTACCTTTCCAAATAGTTTTATCTTATCTCCCTCTTTCAAATCCTCTGGTATTTTTTTAAATTTATATCTAAAAGATACACATTTTACACTGGCTTTACTATCTTTAAGGGTAAAATATAGATGACCACTCTTATAATAATTTATTCCTGAGATCTCACCTTTAAGAAAAAAATTATTAAAATTATCATTCTCTTCTAAATATTCCTTTACCATTTTATTCATCTGACTTACTGTAAATATCCTATCCTTCATATCTTTCTGCCCTCTCTTGTCCTTTGGACATTCTCTCCTTTGTTTATATCTCCAATATTTTTATTCCATCTTCCCAAACAGTTATTTTTTTGTCTTCAGATACTTTTATAGCTAAGCCATATTTAGAACTACTTATTGCTGCTGCTGTTCTAGCTCCTTCAACCTTTTCATTACTTCCATTCATATCTAGTTTCACCAATCTGCCGAATGATAAAAGATTAAATTCATTATCTAGAATTACTGCTCCATCTACCTTAGATATTAATTTTAAATATTCAAAATTATGATTTTTTATTCGAGTATTCTTTCCATCCTTTAAAACTGTTCTTTTATATATGCTGTTATCTTCATTTCCACCTACAAATATTTTTTTTCTCTCTGTTTTTTTTATAGTTCTCTCCAAAATTATAAAAAGCCCTCCCTTCCCTTCTTCTAGGAGGTTTTTAATAAGGCTAACCAAAACATCCACATTCATTATAATGTTCTTAATTATATCTTTTTTCTCTATTTTATCATTAAAAAGGTGAAATACAAAAGAATCCATATAAAATTTTTCTATGATTAAAAATTTTAAAATATGAAAAGATTTTAATTTCCACTTCCCACCCCTATATGAAAGGTAGTTATCTATGGAATTCTGCAAATATAATTTTAATTCTTTATCTTTAATTTCCATATAAATATACGGAAATCTCTCTTTTTTTTCTTTATTATAACTATTAAAAAAAAATTTCGATGTTATCATTTTTTCATTTGAATATTTAACCAGTTTTTTTATCTTCTCCTCACTTAATTTAAACCCAGCCTTAACTTCTATGTCTATACTATCTTTATCAACATAACTTAAAATATTTTTAGATAATAAGGATATAAATGAAATTAAATACTCGTTATTTTGATCCCTTAATTTAACCAACATTCTTTCTTTAAATACTTTATGTTTTTCATCATTTACACCTAATCCATAACCTCTAAAATCACCGTCTATAATCAATACCAAATTATCTCCATTTAACATTTTCAGGGATAACTTTTCTTTGAATATATCCTCTATTTTTTTAGGAGTATCGAAAGGAAGAAAATCTAATCCCATTTTTTTTAATTCTTCAGGGATAGCCTCTTTATCTTTAAAGAGTAATATATTTAAATTTGAGTTTTCACTTTCATAAGTTTCATTGCAAATTTTTTTTATAATATTCATAAAATTCATCTGTTCACTTGTAACTACCAGCTTCTCCCTTACCATGTGGCCTATTAATTTTTGAGAAAATTCCTCTATTAGATCGGTGAAGTAAATATTATTATTCTCCTCATAATATTCCTCTAAGATTATATCTAGAATTTCAAAAATTTCACCTATATTTTCCAAAGTTTTCTTAATAAATTTAGAATTAAGTTCCGGTATAAACTCTACATGATTCCCATGAGCTTTTAGCTGTAATTTTACTCCTAAAAATTCACTTAGTTTTTCTAAAAATTCTCTGTAATAGTCTATTTTTTTCATTTACCCTCCCTTTTTGGTTCTGAAAATAATATTCTTTAAAGAGTATTTAGTGGATTTTTTTAATTTATTTTTATATTCTAGATGGTATTTCTCCATCATCTCTGCCATCCCCTTTCTCTCTTTATCGGTCAATATCTTAAACATCTCTAAAAATTTTAATTTTTCACTCAGAGGTTGTTCTCCCAATAATACATATGCCATAGAATAAAAAACACCTCTCTTCTCCATGGTATTTTCTCCTGTTTCCTGGATTAATTTATTGGTTACAAAAATTATTTCTCTTTTTTTAATCTGCAATATAGTTTCTAGATCCCCTACCTTTTTTAATTTAAAATAATTTAATAATTTCATTATCTCTACAGGTGTTTCTCCTCTAGATTCGACCTTTAAGTTAAGTTCTACCAAAATATTTTCAAAAAGATTATTTAAAATAATATTATTTTCCATAAAATATTTAATAGTTATATTATTTAAGGGTGTGTCACTGGGCATATTTTTTCCTAATTTTATAGAATTATGTATTTTTTCCTCATATTTTATAAGATCCTGCTTTATATTTACAAATTCCTTATCAGCTAACTCCAGTAAACTTGCAACTCTGGAGAAACTTCTTATCAATTCATCTGGAATTCCTATCCTACTTTTATATCCCAAATCATGTTCTATAGTAGCCCAAGTATGCTGTAGTAGGCTTCTTATCTGAATTTCAAATCTTATCCCTCTAAACTTTTTATACTTCTCTTCTAATGGGAATGAAACTACATAATGTAGAGATAAATATCCAAAAGATCTAGGATCCAATGTCTTCCTTTTGTCGATGCTATTTTTTTCATCTACAACAAAAAAATCTTTTATTTTTTTTGCTGTTATATCCTCTTGATCTTCCATAAAGGTAATCACTCTGACTCCTACAACATCGGTAATATCAGATAATCTTTGATATTTTCTTCCCTTATCATGTATTTTTTGTCTCAAACTCTCCTTAGTTTTTATCCTGAAGTTTGTACTCTGAAGTCTATAATCTTTATTTTCAATCTTATTTTCAAAAATACCTTGTATAACCTCTACCATTTCTTTATAGACAGGCAACATTTTATCATATTTTTTTAAAAACCTGTCTATTTTTATATCTTTCATAATCCTCCCCTAATCATCTATATTTCAAGTAGTAGTTTATCTAATTTTAACATCTTATCTCTCTTTTTTATAGCACCCTCAAAATCTAATTCCCCAGCTAGTTTACTTATCTCACCCTTTAATCTTTCTATCTGCTCTATTATATCCTTTTTAGAAGTGTACATTATTACCTCTTCATTTATTTCATCCATATCTAAACCATAGTCTAAATTAAGCAGATCTTCTGAGATCTCATTTATAGTGGATCTAGGATCTATATTATTACTTATATTATATTCTATCTGTTTTTCCCTTCTTCTGTCTGTTTCCGAGATAGCTTCTGACATAGACTTTGTCATGATATCTGCATATAAAATAGCTTCTCCTTCTATATTTCTAGCTGCTCTTCCCATTGTCTGTATCAGTGATCTCCTACTTCTCAAAAAACCTTCCTTATCCGCCTCTAATATAGCAACTAGGGATACCTCTGGTATATCTAGTCCTTCCCGTAATAGATTTATTCCTACCAATACATCAAATTCCTTTTTTCTTAACCCTCTAATTATCTCGATTCTTTCCAATGTATCTATCCCAGAATGCATATATCTAACTCTTACTCCTAAATCGAGATAATATTCTGTCAGCTCCTCTGCCATTTTTTTTGTCAATGTAGTTACCAAAACACATTGTGTTTTTTCTACTCTCAGCCTTATCTCTTCTAGGAGGTCATCCACTTGATTTTTAGTTGACTTTATTATTATCTTAGGTTCTACTATCCCTGTGGGACGAACTAGTTGTTCTGCTATTGCCTCACTATTTTCTAATTCAAAATCTCCAGGAGTAGCCGATACAAAAATCATCTGTCCTCCTACCTCCCTAAATTCTTCAAATTTTAAAGGTCTATTATCTAAAGCAGATGGTAATCTAAATCCATTTTCTACCAGAGTTGTCTTTCTCGATCTGTCTCCTTTGTACATCCCACCAATTTGAGATAATCCTATATGAGATTCATCTATGAATATCAAAAAATCATCAGGAAAGTATTCTAGTAATGTATGGGGCTTTTCTCCCTCTTTTTTCCCCGACAAATATCTAGAATAATTTTCTATTCCCTTGCAATAACCAATCTCCTTTATCATCTCAAGGTCATATTCAGTTCTTTGTTTTATTCTCTGTGCTTCTAAAAGTTTACCTGAGTTTTTAAATTTTTCGACCTGAATCTCCAAATCATTTTTTATCTCCTCCATAATCTCCTCTAATCTATCTCCTTCTGTCAAATAGTGATTAGCTGGCATAATCATTATTCTCTCGATATTTCTTTTTATACTCTGACCTGTAAGGGTATTTATTTCAGAGATACTTTCTAATTCATCCCCCCAATATCCCAGTCTATATCCACTTTCTTGATAGACAGGGTAGATATCTATAATATCTCCCTTAACCCTAAATTTTCCCCTTTCAAAGGCTATATCGTTTCTTTCATATCTTAAATAGATTAATTTTTTCATAACTTCATCTCTACTCATACCACTTTTAAGATCTATAGCTAAAGTCATCTTTTTATATGTTTCAGGAGATCCCAAACCATAGATGGCCGATACAGAGGCTACTACTATAACATCTTTTCTAGTTAGAAGGGCAGCAGTAGCCGAATGACGCATCTTATCTATCTCACCGTTGATAGATGAGTCTTTCTCTATAAACGTGTCTGTAGAGGGAATATAAGCCTCTGGCTGGTAGTAATCATAATAGGAAACAAAATATTCTACTGCATTTTCAGGGAAAAATTTTTTATACTCTGAATATAGTTGTGCTGCTAGAGTTTTATTAGGAGCCATAATAAGAGCCGGCCTATTGGTTTGTTCGATTATATTGGCTATGGTAAATGTTTTCCCCGATCCAGTTACTCCTAATAATGTCTGATCTCTATAATTATTATTTAATCCCTCTACTAGAGTTTTTATAGCACTTGGCTGATCTCCTGTAGGAGTATAATTTGACACTAATTTAAACATCTTAGCCCTCCTTATTTCATTTTTTTCTTCTCTCTGTTATTTTAAAGTTTTTTTCAAAACAAATAAACAAAAAAAAGTAGCTTAAGCTACTCTTTTTTTATCTTTTCTATATCTTAACTGTTTTCTTCTTAAATTTCAAAAAATTCCACTTCGTTTCTGCTGTTATTATTGCTATAAAGATCGCAAAACCTCCAACAATCATATTGATAGTCAGAGTTTCACCCAATAAAACAACCGAAAATAGTGTTCCAAAAACTGCTTCGGTAGATAATATTATCGCTGTTTTTGTAGTAGTTGTATGGATTTGTGCCCAAGTTTGTAGAAAAAATGCCAGGGTTGTTGTTACTAATCCTACATAAAATATAGCTATCCAAGTTTGATTAGATATCACAGGGGGTAGAGTTTCTACACTAAATGCTGTGATAAAAGAGAATATTGATGCAAAAATCATCTGTAAAAAACAAAGGATAAAAGGCCCAGTTTTGTCCACATAATGACCATTTAATACTATATATCCTGCAAATAAAAATGCACATATCAAAGATAAAAATTCCCCATATCCAAAATTCATATTATTTCCTGTAGATAAAAATGTCGTTCCTAAAAAACAAATACCCACTGCTACAAAAGCATATTTATCAGGTTTTTTCTTAGTCACTGCCCAGTATAAAAACGGTACCACTACTACATTTACTCCTGTCAAAAAAGCATTTTTAGATGGTGTTGTATACTGTAATCCTACAGTCTGTGCTCCAAAAGCTAAATATAGTAAAAACCCTACTAAAAATCCTCCCAATATATCCTCTTTTTTCATTTTCTTTATCCTATTAAAAAAAAGTATCCCCAAAGATATTCCTGCTATTAAAAACCTAAATCCCATCATATAAAATGGCAATATTCCCGCATCCAATAAAATTTGAGTAGCTACAAATCCTGACCCCCATACAATAGATACCAATAATAATGTTACATCTGCTACTAAACTTTTTTTCATTTTAACCACCGTTCCTTTTCACACAAACAAAATGTTAAACTAACCTACAGATATAATAAATTTAAATATTTATTATATTCATCTTTTTTCTACTTTATATATTCTACTTCTTTTTTACAAAAAAAGATAATTCATTTTATTCATCTTATATATAGTACTTCATTCATTTTATTCATCTTAGAAATGTTTGAATTTATTCTACTGCCATAGTTTCTTCTTCTTTTTAGAAATTATAAGTATAATTCAAAAAGGAACTAAATTAATTTAGTTCCTTTTTTGAATCTATTCTAATAGTTTTAAATTCTATAATTTTTTTTAAAATCACTCTTAAATATACTCATAACTCCTAATTCTCTTACCTTATTTAGTTTTCATAAATTTTTCCACACAAGATCTGCAAAAACATCCGCCTGTATCATTTTTTTTAGCTTTTTTTAATTTTTCCAAAACTTCTTTTGGTATCTTTACATCCATACACCAACAAGTATTTGGATCTTTCCCATTTTCATGAGCACAATTATTCTCTTTTCCACAAATCGGACATATTTTTTTATTCATATTTTCTCTCCTAAATGTTTAATTTATAAATTAGGAGATAGAATAATCCACCTCCTAATTTAGCCCTATCTTTTTATTTTCCCCATCTAGATAAACTAGATATTAATTCTGGAAATGCTATTTCCATAGTTTTAGAATTTAAGTTATTCAATTCTACACTAGTTAAGTCTTTTTTCTTGGATAATTCTACAAGTTTCACTGTATTCTTTGATATTTCAGTATTATAGATTGATTCTCCATCAAAAAACTCTTTTCTTTCTAACCATTTATTCAATAGTTTTCTCACTTTTGTTCTATCTTTATCTGTTATTTCATCTTCAGATTTTTTATTTAACTCCAAGATATAATTTTTTTCTTTTTCAGTTGCAACCACCGTCATCAAATGCTTTGAAATAGTAGGATAAACAAAATTATATCCAATCACTAATTTTTTTACAAGTTCTTTGGTATCTTTTATATTTTCATCTTTTAACTTATACTTTCTTTCCAATTTATTCAAATATTTTTCAGTTAATTTCTTGAATTTTTTGATGTCTTTATTTGTAATTTCTTTAGTTTTCAAACTATTTAAAAATATCTCATCCTTACCATTTTTTTTTATGATTTGTCTGGTTGTTAAATAATGAACTGGTTCTTCATTATTATACCAGTCAGATAAAATAGATTCCTTTATCAGTATTTTGTCCATTACTTTATATGGTTCTTTCAAGGTTTCTGTAGTAATCTTGTATCCACTAGTATCTATATTTATAGATGAACATGCCCCTAAAAATACTACCATTATTACCAATAAAATTTTATTCATTTTTTTCATAGTCTACACCCTTCCGCAACATTTTTTGTATTTCTTTCCAGATCCACAAGGACACAAGTCATTTCTACCTACTTTCTCAGAAACTCTCGATTCTTTAGCTGAATCTGTACTACCTTTCGAATCATTATTAGCCTCATATTTTATATTTTTATTTTGTGCTTCCTTTATTTCTACTTCCCTTTCTTCAGGCACCCTGATCTGTACCTTAAATAAATAAGAAATTGTCTCTTCTTTTATAATCTTTAACATCTTAGCGTATAAATCCCCAGAGATCAATTTATATTCTGTAAGAGGGTCTTTTTGACCATATGATCTAAGATATATCCCTTCTCTTAAGGCATCTAAAGTTTTTAAATGTTCCCTCCATCTAGAGTCTACTATCTCAAATAATATATATTTTTCTAATTTTCTCATAAGTTCAGAACCAAATTCTTCCTCTCTTATCTTATATTTATTCAATAGTTTCCCAGATAAATAATTAGAATATTCCTCGATAGTCAATGCCTTATACTCTTCTTTATCCTCTATGACATAGTCAAACAGTTCCTCTATTTTTTCTACTAACCCGTCCATATCCCAATCTTCTTTAAATTCTCCTACAAATTTTTCAACTACTTCAGATGATACTGTATCCGTTAACATAGCAAAAATAGTTTCACTGAGATCATCTTTTTCCAAGGCTGTATTCCTGCTCTGATAAATAGCTTCTCTCTGTTTATTGTTAACATCATCAAATTCCAATAGATTTTTTCTGATTCCAAAGTTTCTAGCTTCTACTTTTTTTTGTGCATTTTCAATAGCTTTACTTATCATACTATGTACAATAGGCTCTCCTTCTGGCAATCCTAATTTATCCATTACAGCAGCTACTCTTTCCGATCCAAATAATCTCATAAGTTCATCTTCCAATGAAAGATAAAATTCTGTTACTCCTGGATCTCCTTGTCTACCTGATCTACCTCTTAATTGGTTATCTATTCTTCTAGATTCATGTCTCTCTGTACCTAGGATAAATAATCCACCAACTTCTAATACCTTTACTTTTTCATCTTCACATTGAGCCTTATATTTTTCAAGTACTCCCTCATAATTAGGAGCATCTATCGATCCAATTTCATCCAAAGTCAGAAATTCTGGGTTACCTCCTAACATGATATCAGTTCCCCTTCCAGCCATATTTGTAGCTATAGTAATCGATTTATATCTACCAGCTTGAGCTACTATATCTGCTTCCTTTTCATGGAATTTAGCATTCAAAACTTCATGAGGAATTTTTTTCTTTTTTAAATATCCAGATAAAATTTCAGAACTTTCGATAGAGATTGTCCCTACTAAAGCAGGCTGCCCTTTGGCATAAAGTCCCTCAATTCTTTCTACTATGGCATTTATTTTTTCATTGTGTGTTTTATATACTAAATCTGGATTATCCAATCTTACTATGGGTCTGTTTGTAGGAATTACTACAACTCCTAATTTATATGTATGCATAAATTCTGTAGCCTCTGTCTCAGCTGTACCTGTCATTCCAGATAATTTTTTATACATTCTAAAATAATTTTGTAATGTTATCGAAGCCAAAGTTTGATTTTCACCAGCTATTTTTAATCCCTCTTTGGCTTCTAAAGCTTGGTGCAGACCATCTGAGTATCTTCTACCTTCCATAGCTCTTCCTGTGAACTCATCAATAATAATTATTTGACCATCTCTGACTAAATATTCCTTATCTATAAAAAACAATTCCTTAGCTTTTAAAGCCTGCATCATATAATGAGTCAATTCTACATTTTCAGGTGAATATAAGTTTTCAATATCTAATTCTTTTTCTATCTTAGTTATCCCTTTTTCTGTCAAAGTTATATTACTTGATTTTTCATCCACCTCATAATCTTTCCAAACATCATCTGGAATATTCATCTCTTTCTTTTTCTTTACATCTTTAATTTTTTCTGTTTCATAACTTCTAACTAATTTTTTCGCTACTCCATCAAAAATTTTATACCATTTTTGAGTATCTGCCGCTGCCCCTGATATGATTAATGGAGTCCTAGCCTCATCTATCAGGATTGAGTCTACCTCGTCTACGATACAAAAATTAAGGTCTCTTTGCACCTTACTCTCCACCCTAGACACCATATTATCTCTCAAATAATCAAAACCAAATTCACTGTTTGTTCCATATGTAATATCAGCTCTATATGCTGCACCCCTTTTATCCATAGGCATATTATTATATAATACATCTGAAGTTAATCCTAAAAAGTCATATACTTTTCCCATTAATGCCCTGTCACGGGTAGCCAAATAATCATTTACCGTCACTAAATGAACACCCTTACCAGTCAATGCATTTAAATACACAGAAAGAGTTGCCACTAAGGTTTTCCCCTCTCCTGTTTTCATCTCAGTTATCTTCCCTTCATGTAACACTACCCCACCTATCATTTGTACATCGTAGTGTCTCATGCCAAGAGTTCTTACAGCTCCTTCTCTTACTACTGCAAAAGCTTCTACTAAAATATCGTCTAAAGTTTCCCCTTTATCTAATCTCTCTCTAAATTCTATGGTTTTAGCTTTTAGATCCTCATCCCCTAATTTTTTTATCTCAGGTTCTAAGCTGTTAATCTCATCTACAATAGCTAAAATCCTTTTTATTTCTCTGTCATTTTTTGTTCCAAAAATTTTCTTTACTAAGTTACCGATCATCTGTCATTACCTCACTCAATTTTTAATTTTTCAAAGCCAAAAAACTTTGATTTCATTATGCTCTATTAACTGTAATAATAACATATAAAAGGATCCCTCGTCAATTAAATGAGAATGAAAAAAAACAGCCTAAACCTTTAAAAATAAAGGATCAGACCTTTTTTTTATAAATTATATCCTTTTTTTTATTTGAGATATTGTCTCTCTTAATTCAAATTCGTGTAATATAGAGTTTATCGTACTTAAAAAATCTGACTCTCCCTTGCTGATCACATACCCCAGCTAACTTTTAGTCATGGGAGATGCCAATCCTTTACTCAAATTTTCATAATATAAAGCTTTCGAAGTTTTGGATATCATCACACCTACCCTCCTACATTACTTTTAAATATTAAAGTTAATTAAAAAGGCTATTTTGCAAAACACTCAAATTTAGTGTATAATTTTTTTATTAATTTATAATTAATAAGGTCAAAATTTACAATAACATTCTTATATAATAAATTTTATTAAAATAGGTTAAACTACAAAATTAAGGAAGTAAAACCGTGAAAAGTATTTTTATTTTAACATTATTCTTACATACACTACTCTATGCACACCCCCATGTATTTATAGATGCTTCAACCAAAATAAAAATAAATAATAATGTATTGGAAGGAATTAAAATTAAAGCTACATTTGATGAAATGAATACTATGATCTATATGGAAGAATATTAATTCTAGGAGCTATTATAGCCTTTTTACAAGGTGCCATTGGATATGTTCTAGTAAGGGTTTTCAGTTTATTATCTCAAACTATCTCTATTATGCAGGTGGAAAATGCTGGTAATAAAATAAAACTGCTAACTTCAATATTAGTTTTATTTATAGGAATCTCTCTATTGAGCAAACAATTTTTTAAAAAAAATAAATTAGAAGTAAAAAATAATAAGGATAAAAACATCTATCTTTTGGCTTTTTTAACGGGACTTGTCCCCTGTTACGGCATCGTTAATGTACTACTTTTTTTAAATTTATTGCACTTAGAACAATACAGCTTAATCAGTGCCTTAGCTATTAGTTCTGGTATGTATTTAGTCATCTCAATTTTTGGAATATTTAGTCTAAAGTTTTCAAAAAACATTATAAAATTAGATGAAAATTTATTGAAAATCATAAATTGTATAGGCCCAATATTAATAATATTATATAGTGGTAATTATATATTTTACAGACTGATTTTAATTATCCAAAGACATCAAAAATAAATAGCTGACGCTTTTCAACCCCCTGCCCCCATCTTGGGGGTTTTTCTGGTATAATATAATTATGAATACTAATATTAAACTCAAAGATATTTTTAC
>NBMF01000009.1 GCA_002084825.1 Fusobacteriia bacterium 4572_74 | reverse complement strand
AATATGGAGCTTTGAACACCCACATACACAGGGTGTACGTTCGTCAATACTTTTAAAGAATAATAAAATAGATTTTTCATTTTCTTCTAACCGTTCAAAATTAACCCCTTCTAATTTTAATAAATTAATGATATTATCATTATACATACAAAACCTCCATCATAAGTTTCTAGTTAATTCCTATGATATCAGATTTTGTATGCTTTTTTTATTTAATTTTTTCTCAAATTCCCCCATTAATATTATAAAAAGATTGCTAATTTAATAGCAACCTTTTTATAATATGATTTTATATTTATATTCAGGACGACCTACACTGCCATAATAGATTGAATTTTCTACCCTTCCTAACTCCATCAGATGGTCTAGATATTTTTTTACTGTCACCGTACTCGTATTTAAAATATTTGAAATTTCCTTAGAGGACCATTCTTTGGAGGAGTCCCCTAATAATACGTTCATTATTTTCATCAAAGTTTTTTCACTGATCCCTTTGACACTACATCCATTAGTCTTATTCCTTAAAAATAATTTATCCACCTCACTTTGATTCAATATTTTCTTCCCTGAAACATTTGATTTTTTATTTAAATATCTTCCTAAAGAATCTTTTAATCGATTAAAATCAAAAGGTTTTATGAGATAATCTATAGCTCCTAATTTCTAATAGTTTCTAAAGTCACCAAACCATTCGTATCAGGTAAAAACCCTCTTTAAAAGTTTTTACTACCCGAAATTCTCCTACAGAATTTATTATCTTCTTCGTTATCATACTTACCATGGGATCATCTTCTATAATAACTACATCTATCATAACTTATCCTCCTTGCTGAGTTCCACACAAAATGTTTTGGCATTTTTTCGACTCTTAATATTCAGATTTCCTCTATATACCTCCACGAGATTTTTAATTAGTGCCAATCCAGAGCCACGACCCTCACCTTTGGAGGAATAACCTACATTAAATATATTTTCCATCTCATGGGTATCTATACTTCGACCGCTGTCTGTAACTTCTATTCTCAATTTTGTTTCATCTTCAAAAAATCCAACCTGAATTTTTTTCTCTACACTGTTTTCACAGGCTTCTCTAGCATTTTCCAATAAATTCCCAATTATTACAACTAAATCATTGGTATCTATATTATTATGAGTTTTATCTAATTTTGTTTTTTCATTCACCTTAAAATCGATTCTGGATTCCTTGGCTAAGCTCATTTTCGCCAATAGAAGAGCAGCAATTATAGGGTCTTTTATTCCTACAACATTATTTTTTTCATTTTCAACTTCATACTCTATATAAAGTATATAATCTTTAGCTTTCTCATATTCCTCTAGCTGTAACAGTCCTGAAACTACATGAATTTTATTCTTAAATTCGTGGACATTGGCTCTCATAGAGTTGATTATCTGGGCGACTCCCGTTATCTCCTCAGCTACCCTCTTTACCTCTCCTCCATCTCTCAATATGAAGATAACATCTAATATTTTTTTTGTTTTATTTAATTTTATAGCACTTACAAATAATTTCCCTCCCTCTACCATTATCTCTCTGTCACTGAATCCCAACTGTGTATTAACCACCGTTTCAAATAAACGTTTAAATATCTCATCATCATTTGAGGTTAACATATTTTGAGCCACTATATTAGCTTTAGTAATTTCCCCCTTATCATTTATTGTTACTATTCCCTCGTGCATATTATCAAATATAATCTTTTTTTCAGCATAAAATCTTCCTATTTCTACAGGTTCATATCCAAAAATTTCTTTTTTTATACTCTTTGCTAAAAAATATGATAAAAGAGCTCCAAATGAAAGGATTATCAGAAATATAAAAATTGATTCCATGATAAAATTATTTTTCCATTTATCCCTTTCTACCTGTAATTTCCCTACACTTACAAATCCTATCTGTTTTCCTTTATAATTTATAGGTTCAAATTTTCTAAGTGACACTCCCTGAGTTCCTTTGGCCATTGAAAAATAGGATTTCCCTTCTTCAACAACCATCTTCTGGTCTCCACCCTTAAATATTTTACCTATATATTGGGGATCTTTATGAGAATATCTTTTACTGTTCATATCAGCTATAGTTATAAAATCTATATCCTCCAATTCAGACCATATTTTATTGATATAAGCTTGTATATTTTCAGAATTTTCTTTATATAAATTTTCTTTTATAAATGGATCTTGACTTAGAGTCAGAGCTATGTTTCCAAGATTTTTATGCTCATTCATATTTTTTATTTTAACTTCATTTTTAAAATCAATAAAATGAGTTATTTTTTTTTCTAACTTCATTTCATCACCCTATTTTTTTGTCAAATAAATTACTCTACTAAAAGTTTAGCATATTTTTTATTTTTTATTAAAGGATTTTTTCATCTGTGGTAAATATATAACTAAAGAATAACTAAGAATTAGGGCAATAAATGATATAGGAGGGGAAGTATGTTAGACATATTTAATAAAGAAATTTTAAATCAATTAAAAGAAAGTTTGAATAAAATGAAAAATCCAATTAAAATTATTACCTTTGTGGAACCTGGAAAACCCCTATGTGATGAGGTAGTCACTATGATGATGCAGTTATCGACATTAAATAATAAAATAAAATTTATAGAATATGATCTTATTAAGGATTCTATTTTTGCTAAAAAATATAGAATTGATAAAGTTCCAGGAACTACAATTTTGGTAAATGATAAACCCACTGGAGTTAAATTTTATGGAATTCCTAGTGGACATGAGATAAACTCGCTTCTATTTGCTCTCCTAGAAAGTTCTGGAATGACAACTCCATTAGAAAATAAATTAGTTGATGCCATTAAACAAATCGATAAAAAAGTTAATATCAAAGTATTTGTAAGTTTACAGTGTCCACATTGTCCTAAGGCAGTTATGGTAGCTTATAAAATAGCTCTATTAAATGAAAATATTGATGCTGAAATGATACAGTCCAACCTATATAGTGATCTTTCCAATGAATTTGGAATAAATTCTGTTCCTAGGATTTTTTTTAATGACAAAGATGATCTTCTAGGTGCACAACCCATAGAGATGTTTATCAAAAAATTAAAAAAATTAAAATTCTAAAAAAGCCCTAAAAATCAGGGCTTTTTTTATTCCCCTTTCATAGAAGATATTATATTATTTAGTTATTTTAACTATCTTCTTTTTTCCTGCTCTTACTATCATTCCAGCTTCAATTTTTATAATTGCTTTTACATCTTTAATATCTTCATCTACCTTTACCTCTGGTAAGTCTACATCCATATTTCTCTTAGAGAATACATTTTCAAACCAGTCACGAGCTTTTCTTCCCTCTTCCTCATTGTGATAGATATTTACTATCTCTGCTCCCAATCTCTTTTTGCAATCCATAGGATGGATACTGCCATCAGCTACTCCTACTTTTAACTTTGCGATCTCTTCCATAGGAATATCTGTAGCTAATTCATAATAATTCCACATAAGTTCATCTGAGATAGACATTACCTTTCCAAACATATCATTGGGAGCCTCTGTTATACCAATATAGTTATTGAGTGATTTAGACATTTTTTCTACTCCGTCTAATCCAACTAAAATAGGCATCATCATACATATTTGCGGTTCTGTCCCTGCATTTTTCTGTAAATCTCTACCCCTCAATAAATTAAAGGTCTGCTCAGTTGCTCCTAATTCTACATCGGCATCTATTGCTACAGAATCATATCCTTGTAAGATTGGGTACATAAATTCTACTAACGACACAGGTTTACCTGCTGCTAATCTTTTAGAAAAATCATCTCTTTGAATCATCTGTGCTACTGTAAATTGAGATAACAATTTCAATACATCTTCTAATTTTAATTTTTCCAACCAGTCACCGTTATATACAACCTCTGTTTTTTCCATGTCTAAGATCAACTTTAATTGATCTAAATATGTTTGGATATTCTTTGTGATATCTTCAGAAGTCAACATTGGTCTAGTTTCAGATTTTCCCGTAGGATCTCCTATTCTAGCTGTAAATGTACCAATTAAAAATTTTACTCTATGTCCTAAATCTTGAAATTGCTTTAACTTTCTAAGGGGTACTGCATGACCTATATGTAGATCAGAACCAGTTGGATCTATCCCTAATTTTACAATTAATGGAGTGTTAGTTTCCAATGATTTTTTTAATTTTTTTTCTAATTCATTTTCAGAAATTAATTCCTCTACTCCTCTTTTTAATATATTTAACTGTCTTTGTACTTCTACATTGATATCCATAGTTAATCTCCTTTTATATATAATTTTTATTTTTTATAAAAAAAGCAACGTGACGTTGCATCCAAATAGGCATAATAATAATAAAAAGCTCACAGATTATATCTGTAAGCTTTAAAAAGTTTAATTCAGATACAACCCATATTAATCTACTATAAAATGGGCTGTAATATCTCTATACAATCCCTCAATTAATAATAGTAATAATAAGTTTGGTTGTCATCAAATTTCATATCTTTCTCCTAATTTTTCGGCCTATATTTTATTAATTATAACATAATAAAAAAAAAATTTAAAGCAGTTAAATTACTTGACACTACCCATTAATATTATACAGCCTTTATAACCGTGATACTCCTCTTTATGTGAATCTGATCCGATAGTAATTATCTTTCCACCTAGTTCCTTGTAAAGTTTTATTATATCTTTAGATGGAGTTAAATCTGAAAGAGCATATCTGAAACTTGAATGTACATGATAATCTAAATACACCTCTCCCTCCTAAGTAAATTAACCAACAATCTCGATTTTATTTTCAATGGTTGATCTTATATTCATTAAAAAAATATTTTCTCGTTAGTCTTAATATGCTGTCCATTAAAAATTTTCCCACGCTCTACTAAATTCTTCAAGTTAGTGTAGAATTATATAAATCAAGAACATACTACCATTTTGGAGAGATAATAAAGAAGGAATTAATCGTATGATTAATTCCTTCTTTATCTTTAGTATATCTTGTATTGTTCGTTCATCTTTTTAATTCTAGCTAAAGTTCTCGCCTTCCCTATGATAGAGATAACATTGTATAATTCAGCACCCTTTCCTTGCCCAGTAATTACTGCTCTAAGAGGCATAAATACTTTACCAGGTCCTGTTCCCATAATATCTAAAGTATCATTTAACATAGCCTTAGCTTCATCTATAGAAATTTCCTCTGAGGCAGCTCCTAATTTCTCTACGAAATACTTTATTGCCCTTATCTCTTCTTCACCTCTTATAGCATTGTGAAGTCTTTGAATTGGTTTTTTCGCTTTGTTACTCATCTCTTCAGTTGTTTCAGGCAACTTGAACTCATCTACATAGTAGATATCAGCTAATGCTGCTAATTCCTTCATAGTAGTTGCAGGTCCTCTCAATATATCTATTACTCTCTCTAAAGTTTTCATCTCTTTTCCATCAGCATTTTCAGATACAAATCCTCTTGCAACAAAAAAACTCTTAGACATTTTAGTTAATTCTGTTAAGTCTTTTATTCTCATATGTTGATTATTTACCCATCCTAATTTTTCTAGATCAAAGATTGGTCCTCCTAATGATACTCTTGTAATATCAAAAGTTTCTATAAATTCATCTAAACTAAATATTTCCTTATTTTCTCCTACAGAGTATCCCATAAGGCCTAAGAAATTAATCATTCCTTCTTTTAAGTATCCCTCTTCAAGATAGTAATTTAATGATACAGGATTCTTTCTCTTAGAGATCTTTGTTCTATCTGCATTTCTAAGTAATGGCATATGAATAAATTGTGGCATATCCCATCCAAAAGCCTTATACATTTGAATATGTTTAGGAGTAGAAGCAATCCACTCTTCCGCTCTTATAACATGAGTTATACCCATTAAATGATCATCTACTACGTTAGCTAAATGATAAGTTGGGAACCCATCACCTTTTATTAAAATTTGGTCATCAATTTTATTGTTTTCGAATACAATATCCCCTCTTAAAATATCTTTTATCACAGTTTCGCCGTCATATGGCATCTTAAGTCTGATTACATATTCCTCACCAGCTTCTAATTTGGCTGCAACCTCTTCCTTAGATAATGATCTGCAGTGCCCATCATATCCAGGAGCTTTTTTCATAGCTTTTTGTCTCTCTCTTAATTTATCTAATCTGTCTTTTGTACAGAAACAATAGTAAGCTTCTCCTTTTTCAACCAATTCATTGGCATATTTCCCATATAAGTCAAATCTTTCAGACTGTCTGTAGGGACCAAAATCCCCGCCTACATCTGGACCTTCATCCCAACCTAGATCTAGCCATCTCAAAGTATCAAATATTTGCTTTTCTGAATCAGCAGTGGTTCTAGTTTGATCTGTATCTTCTATTCTAAGTAAAAATGAACCTCCGTTTTTTCTAGCCATAGCTAAATTAAATAAAGCTATATACGCTGTTCCCACATGGGGATCTCCTGTTGGAGAAGGTGCTATTCTCGTTCTAATTTCTTTACACATATCTATATTCCTCCTAAATTTAGTTTTTTATCCATCTTAGATATCCAGTTATAAAATCATCTATTTCTCCATCCATAACTGCCTTTACATTTCCACTTTCTGTATTGGTTCTATGATCTTTTACCATAGTATATGGCTGGAATACATAGGATCTTATTTGATTTCCCCAGCTGTTGTCAGATTGTTCTCCATGAAGTTTTTTTACTTCATCTTCCCTTTTTTTCATCTCTATCTCTAACAGCTTGGATTTCAGCATCTTTAGGGCTGTTTCCCTGTTTTGAAGCTGTGATCTACCACTTTGGCATCCAACAACTACTCCAGTTGGGAGATGGGTCATCCTTACGGCTGAATCAGTAGTATTTACATGCTGTCCTCCTGCTCCTCCTGCTCTAAATGTATCAACCTTTATATCACCAGGAACAACCTCGATATTAATCGTATCATCAATTTCTGGGGTTACATCTATAGAAGCAAAAGATGTGTGTCTTTTTTTAGCAGCATCAAAGGGAGATATTCTCACCAACCTATGAACCCCTTTTTCACCCTTTAGGTATCCATAAGCTCTCGAGCCACTTACTAAAATGGTAATGGATTTTATTCCTACCTGATCCCCTGCCTGATAATCTAATTCTTCCACCTTATATCCTTTAGAATTAAACCACCTACTGTACATCCTGTATAGCATCTCTGCCCAGTCACAGGATTCTGTTCCTCCTGCTCCTGCATGAATTGTAAATATAGCTCCATTTTCGTCATATTCACCATCTAAAAGCAGACTGGTATCAAAATCTTCTATTTCCTTTATGAGCTGAGTAAATTTAGTTTGAAGTTCATCTGCAAATTCTTCTTCACCAGCTTCTACAAATTCAATGAGTAGATCTAGTTCATCTATCTTATCAGATATATCACTATATTCTCCTACAATTGCTTTTAGAGAATTTAAGTTTTTTATTATCTTAGAACTTTGTTTCTTATCATTCCAAAATCCATCTTTTAGGGTTTCACCTTCTAGTTCCTTTATCTCCGAATTTTTTTTCCCAAGGTCAAAGATGCCCCCTAATTCCAGTTAATTTTTCTTTAACTCCTGTCATTTCCCTTCTTATCTCTAAAATATCCATATTTACCACCTATACTCTCTATTTTATTGAACCACCATGATCTTACATTTATTCTTTAAATTACACTTTTATTTTATTTTTATTCAAAAAATTATAGCATGAAATTCCTTTATTTTCAATATTACCATCTCTTATCAACAATTAATTTTGATTAAATTTTTTTGTATATTCATAATAACTCACCTTCTTTTTCATCTAATCACATATACTCTCAATATTAACTACAACAATATATAGGGAGATGGTATCTATCATGACTTTTAATAAATTTATAAAAAATAAACGAATAGAATTAAATCTAAGTCAAAACAAATTTGCTAAATCTATTGGAATAACTCAATCTTATTTCAACAATATAGAGAGAGGTGAATTAAAAAACCCACCCAGTGAGGAAGTTTTAGAAAAAATATCCATGGGTCTTATGTTAAATGATGAGGAGATTGAATATCTAAAATTTTTAGCTGCTTTTGAAAGGACTCCTCAGCTAATCAAGGATGAATTAAATAGAAAAGATAAAGAGATTAATTACCTTAGAGGAAACTCGTCTATCTCTGAAAATAATTTTATCTCTATCGATGACCAAATCCCAGTTTTTGAAAGGATCAGTGCAGGCATTGGAGTTTTAGGAGATCAAGAGATTACAGAATATATCACCATCCCTGGGATCAGAAATTATGGTAATATTTTTGCAGTCAATGTATGGGGTGATTCTATGGAACCTACTATTAAAGATGGCTCTATTATTATTGCTAAAAAAGAAGTCGAAGTAAGAAATGGAGATATCGGAGCTTTTTTTATAAATGATGAAGCCTTTGTAAAAAATGGAGATATCGGAGCTTTTTTTATAAATGATGAAGCCTTTGTAAAAAGATTAAAAGTTACAGATTCATATGTGGCCCTTATAAGTGATAATCCTAACTATCCTCCTATTTTTATAGGCCCTGGGGAAGATCTCAAAGTTGTAGGAAAGGTAGTAAAAGTTTTAAGTGATATATAAGTAACGTTACATCTAGACAGAAGTAACGTTACATCTAGACAGAATAAGAAAATGGAAGCAGAAATTCTGCTTCCATTTTCTTATTCTATTTCATTAAAATAACCATATTTCGATAGAATAGTTTTTACCTTACATACATTTTCTTCCTTTATAAGGATGTGAAAGCCTTCTGCTTTTAAAATATATTCTTTTAACTTACTCTCAGTTGCGAGGATCTTAAAAAATTCTTTATCCTGTTTAACTTTAAAAACTTTTATATCGGATTCATGAGTCAGACAATTTACTTTAGAATGGAGTTCATCGAAGAAAATCTCCCAAACTTGAGGGAGGTCTTTATAAAATTTATTTTTAAATTCTTTTATTCTTTCCTCTAATTCTTTTATTGTTGTTATCCCCTTTAAGAATCTACCCTTATCCATCCTATATTTACTTTCACCAATCTTAATAGATATTTTTTCTAAAAACATAGACATTATAGGAGCTGATCCAATAATAGTTATCAAAAGAAGATCTTCATCGTATACTATCTCTGCATCTTCATTTCCCTCTGTGAATACATAATCATCTGTCCGCCCTAGAACATATTCTCCTAATTTAGTTAATTCTATATATTTTAATCCATCATATTTTGATAAATAATTATTTTTTAAATATAATCCATTGTTACCACTAGGCAGATCATAATAAAGGGTAAATAATCCCAAACTTCCTAAAATAAAAAATATCGACTTTACAAATGGCTCAATAATATACCTATGATATTCATCATATTGAGATATTCTAGTTCTTCCATAATTTGATTCATTTATATATACATAATCATACACATCTTTTAACTCAATAATATCTAAAAATTCATCTCTATATACCAAATAGTTTATAATATTTGAAATACTTATGGTCTTTTCCGAAGGTAGCTCCATAATTAATTTAACTATGGTTTCAAGTGACCTGGTCAAGTTTTCTGTTTTCTTTATATTTTTTACACCTTTTAAATAATTTAGATATTTAGTTGTATATTCATACCCATCATTTTTTGTAAGCTTCCCACTAAGGAATTCATTTACAATATACTTAAATTTATCCAATTTAAAATTTTCTGGAATAAGATATTTATCTTTCATCAGATAAAATAATAGTCCCATAGTTTCAGTTTTTAAATAATCTAAATCTTTATTTTCACTATAAAATTCTGAAATATCACAGTATTTTTGCATATCTCTTTTACTCTCTTTGAGGAGTTTTAAACTAGTGGAAAGTTTTATATTTCCCTGACTATAAAAGTTATAATATAGACTATATTTTTTACAGATTTCCTCTTCAGAGTTATGTTTATAAGTATAGATTGGATTCTCTATTGGATGGATAAAATAATCTCTCACTTTATTTGGACAAAAGGGTCTTATTTTTCTTATGATATCATTGTCTAAATATAGATATCCAGGCCCTTCTTTAGTTATTTTATTTTTTTTATAATGAAAAAATTTATATTTATCCTTTAAATTTTCACTGGTTTCATAGGTGTGATCCTTTTCAAAAAACTCCTCTATCTGTGATTCCTCCAAAATATATTTCCCACTCCACAAGATACTTCTAAAGATCTCTTTAACTTCATCTTCTAAGCTATTAAATATATCTACAAAGGTTTCTTTTTTATAAAAAGCTTCCTCCAACAGATCTATAAATATTGATTTATTCGACGATTCCGATAATAGCGAAACTTCAAATATATTTAAATGTAGACCAATATGTCCATCTGCTATCCAGTCTATAAAATATTTCTTATATAAACTATAAATCCCATCTTTTGTATAAAAATTTGTGATCGAATTTTTAAATTTATCTCTACTTATTCCCATTTTAATTACACTCCTAACATATATTCAATATCAGATTCACTAAGACTTTTAACTGCAACAGTATCAGTAGTTATAAGACTATTAAATAATTTATTTTTTTCCATCTGTAAACTAAGCATTTTTTCTTCTATCGTTCCTTTTGTAATAAGTTTATAAGCGAACACCGTTCTATCCTGCCCCATACGGTAACTTCTATCTACAGCTTGATCCTCTGCTGTTTTATTCCACCAAGGGTCATAGATAAATATCTTATCGGCAGCAGTCAGATTCAGCCCGACTCCTCCTGTTTTTAATGTCATGATAAATACCTTACATTCCTTGACTGTCTGAAATTTTTCCACCAACTCTTGCCTATTTTTGGTAGCCCCAGTCATTGATATATGATTTATTCCATGACTTTTTAATTCCTTACATATATTCTCTATAGAATTAATATAGTTTGTAAAAACTAGCACCTTATGTCCATTCTTTACAGCTTCTAAAATATTATTTACCAATATATCTAACTTCGCCGATCTTACTAACCCATCACTTTTAGATTCTGGACAGCTAGCTATTTGACGTAACTCATTCAATGCCTGGAGAATAAATATCTGACTTTTCCCTATCCCATGTTCAGTTAATTTTTGATTTATAAGGGTGTAGTAGAAGTTTCTTCTCTCTTCATATAACTTTCTTTGCGATTCATTCATCTCCACATAGAGAGTTTTTTCGATCTTGTCAGGCAGATCTTTTAATACCTGTTTTTTTATCCTTCTTAGAATAAATGGGTATATTTTTTTCTTTAATTCTTCTATTATTTCTAGATCATTATCTTTTTGAATTGGATTGGCATAATAATTATTAAAATCTTCAATCCCACCAAACATCTGCGGATTTAAAAATCTAAACAATGAATAAAGTTCTCCCAAATTGTTTTCTACCGGTGTTCCACTTAGAGCTATCCTTTTTTCAGAATTTAATAACATCACAGCTTTTGTTATTTGAGATGTAATATTTTTTATATTTTGAGATTCATCTAAAATTATCATCTCAAATTTTTCTTTAGTTAATAATTTAATATCATTTCTTACAGTTCCATAAGTAGTAAGAATAACATTATGATCTTTTACCTCATTAAAATTTCTATTATTTCCATAATATATCCCTACAGAAAGGTTTTTACAGAATTTTTTTATTTCATTTTCCCAGTTAAAAACCAAACTTTTAGGCATGATAATTAAAGATGGTCTCGTCACATTCTTATGTAGATATGTATAAGCTAAAATACTTATAGTTTGAATAGTTTTTCCTAAGCCCATATCATCAGCGAGACAGCCACCTAATTTATTTTCAGTTATATAATAGAGCCATTTATATCCGTATTCTTGATAATTTCTTAATGTTGCATCTACCATGGCATCTGGTATATCTAAATTTTCTATATCATTTAAACCCTCAAATATTTTCCTTCCATAGCTCATCCCATCTCCAGATATTTTCTCTCCAATAAGCTCTTCTATTATGGGTAAATCAAAGAATGATACCTTAATATCTTTAGGTGATTTACTGTTTTTAAATAATCTTTCCAATTTTTCTATATATTTTTTATTAATCAATGCATTTGTTCCATCACTTAAAACAATATATGAATCTTTTTTATATTTTGAAATTATATCTAAAATAGAAAAATTTTCCCCTTCTATCTCTAGGTATGCATCTCCCTCTAAAAAATCAATTGAATGAGATAATTTAGCTATCAACTTTGGATGAACTGTTTTTATCTTATATGTTTTTAATTTTTCAGTTCCTATAAATTTATATTTAGATACTAAATTAAGAAGTTCCTTACTTATAAATTCTTTGGCTAATTTTTCATGAAGAATAATCAGATTCTCCTCTACATAGTAACTTTCCTTTAATTTTAATTTCCTCTGGTATTTCACTAATATTTTTATCACATCTTCCATACTTTCAGACATGGTAGATATATCTATATCACAGATTGATATCACCTTTTCCAATGAATTTAATAATACCACTGTTTTAATATCATCTTTCTTCAACATATTATAACTCATAGTAGATATCTCAAAACCAAATTCAAGATACAAACTTCTATCTTTAGAAATTTTTTCTATTATAATTCGAGGCACAAATGATTTCTTATTTATTTTTTCTACCCTGTAATCCTCATATTCTATATTTAAATTATCAAAGTAAGAATTTGTTATAGTCAAAAATCTTTCCATCTCTTTTAGTTCTATCTGTGTATTCAATTCTAGTGCACTCAGATAATTTTCTCCTATATCTTCAATATGATAGATCTTATTTTTTCTTATCACATAATTTTCAGTCAAAAATTCAAAAGTTTCATACTTACCATCTAATATTAATTTAACATCTATTTTTTCATTAAATTTTTCTAGCTTCAAGATTATTTTTCTTTTATTCTCCCTAATATTAATCCCTTTAAAATCATCTGTAACAAAGTATTTACTTTTCCTTAATAGTTCAAATAAATGTGGATTTTCTTCTAAATAAATTAAATCACCCTCATTTTCCCACGATATATTAAAATAGTTATACTCGCTTATAAGTTCCAAATTAGAAATTATTTCTAAAGTATTTTTATCTGTTTGGATAGGTGTTATTGGAAGATTTATTTCATCTCCTTTTTTATCTACTACATTAATATAAGATTTTTTTTCAAAAAATCTCAATTTAAAATAAACTTCTACCCGTTCTTCACTTTTACTAATAAATTTATTGTACATTATTCTCTCCACTTTTAAAAATTTCTAATTTAAATATTCATCAATGCCTATTATATCAAAAAATCTAAACTTTTTCAATCTTTAGGCAACTAGAGATCTAAATTTAAAATTTAAATACTTCTTCTATCATTCCATTCTCCTTAATTATATATTTTTTTATTTCCCATTAAAATTTTCTTCCAAACCCCTATTTAGAATTAATACATCCAATTCTTCCTTCGTGTAATGGACTACCTTTAGATCATAAAACTTATAAAAAAATAATCCTATGAGTCCCCACACTAGAAGTCCCAACTATCCACCCCAATACATTTCTTCCAAACCATAATCCAATCTTACCAAAATAATACTCGACTGTATGCCCAGTTGCCCATATTATATCTCCACTTGTAACCTCTTCTAGAGTTAGACCGAAACTTGTAAAAAACAAGATTGAACAATAGATTAAAGCTCCTATTGAAATAGAAAATACCGCTAATTTAGAAGCTTCTTCAGCTTTAAAATTTAGTTCTTCTGCAACCTGCGGAATACAATCGAATCTGACAAATAACATAGGAGCTATAGATAATATCTTTAATATATTAGAAACACTGATCTTTTGACCCCTAAGGAAGGGTAGCGGTATGTAAATTATCTACTCCAACTTTAGCGATAGCTAAGCTCAAAAATAAAAACACTATTCCAACCATTATGATTCCACCCATAAGGATGGCTATAATAGAATTTATCATCCCTGCTCTTAAAAACATAGTTCCCGGGAGAATAAATGCTCCAGTTCCTATAATTGCCCCAATTGCCAAAGATAGTATATCCACCTTTTTAATTTCTTTTTTTAACATCAAACCAGTCCCTTTATTTTAAAATTACCATCTATTAATATACTCCTAAACACCATATTAATATATGATAGCAACAAAATTATATCACATGTTTTAAAAGAAAAATAAAGTTTCCTAAATAAAAATTCCCTCAAAACATTAACCCATATAAACCTCTTATTTTTCTATCTCTATTTTCAACCCTTCTATATTTTTCCCTATACCAACGCCTATATAATGTCCGTCTCTAGTATTCCCACCAATCACATTGGAAGATATATCCCTCCGAATAGGTTGTCGGCACCAATGCTGCCATTCATAATATCTACTTTTTTTGACAAAAATTTACACATTATATTATAATATATGATAAAATATAACTTGATAGTTTTAATCTTAACCTAACATAATATAAGGAGTGCTCAATGAAAAAAATAAATTTAGTCCTACTTTTTTTTATCCTAACTACTATAGGATTTTCTAACCAAATTTTATTAAAAAATCTAAGATTTAATGGTAATCCTCCACAAATGGTTATCGATGTGGAAGGAAATATTAAGCCTAAGTATAATATTAGTTATGACGAACAAAATAGATACCTCTTTGTTGAATTCTTAAATACAAAGGCTTCTTCAAATTTAAAAAATAAGATAATCAATGGAAGTTATGTAAAAAATATTAAAATAAGAAAATATAATAACTCCACTGGTATCTTTATATTTTTTAAAAACAATATAAATTATAGTGCTTGTTATTGGTCTAACCCCACAAGATTTGTATTGAATTTTGATAAAAATAAAGCTAAAAAGGAATATACTATCATCATAGATGCAGGTCATGGTGGAAAAGATCCCGGTGCCACTGGTTTTAACAGATATCATGAAAAAGATATAGCACTAAAAATTGCTAAATATCTTAAGACTAACCTTCGAAAAGATTTTAATGTAATCATGACTAGAACCAAGGATTCTTTTATTAGTTTATCCGGTCGACCAAATATAGGAAATAAAGCTAAAGGTGATTTTTTTGTAAGTATCCATTTGAATGCTAGCAACAGTTCACAGGGCAGTGGAGCAGATATATTTTACTTTTCCAGAACGGAATCTAATTATGCCAAAAAAGTAGCTATTTTTGAAAATAGTGTAGGAAGCAAATTTGGGGAAAATGCCGATGATATAACCCTTATTATGGGACAGCTATTTTATAAAAAAAATAAGGAAATTTCTGCCAAAGTAGTTAGTAGAAGCTGGATTTATTACAAACACCTCAGATATAAGTAAATTAAAACAAAGTAAATATCAAAAATTAGCTGCTAACGAAATAGCCAAAGCTATAAAAAAACATTTTTATTAAAATATTAAGGAGATCAACTATGAAGGATAAAAAAGGTTTAATTATCTTAGGAGGTTCTATTGTCTTCCTCTTGATAAGTAGTATTTTTTTCTATAAATACGTCACTCTTGGAAGTGAGATCCCTATAAAAAAAATTACTAACCATAAAAATTTACAAGCAGTTTCTAACATCAAAATAATAAAAATTTACACTCCAAACGATTCTTTGAATAGCCTAATTTCATTGAATATAGAGATTATTAAGGAAGACTTTGCTCTAGAAGTAAAATCTATCTTTAATGAAATCCAAAAGCAGAGTAATTACCAGATTAAAGACGAAAAGGGAAACTACTATCCATTTATGGATCCCAATATAACTTTATTAAACTCCTACCTTGTAGGTGACAAACTATATCTTAATCTCAGTTCTAATATCACTAAAAGTATCCGAACCAAGGAACAGGAGCTTCTAATCATATATTCTTTGGTCAACACCTATACAAACTTAGAGGGAATCAACAGAGTAAAAATACTTATTAATGGTATAGAAGCAAAAAAATTAAAATGGTATAATCTCAGAACTTTTTACACTCAAAATTTAGACATCTAAAAAAAGTATAAACTCTAACCAATCAAATGATTTTTTAGATAATTAAAAAGTATAACGGAGGTTTTTATGTTAAATAAACTATATGACCATATAAAGAAATCTCTACCTCCTAAAAGGTATCAACATACCTTAGGAGTCATAGAGGTAGCCATCTCTTTAGCAAAACAATATGATGTCAATGAACACCGTGCCGAGATAGCGGCTCTTCTCCATGATGTTTCTAAATGTATGACTTTGAAAGAACTCCACTCCTATATAGATTGTGATGAAACACTAAAATATTATGGAGATATAGGAGAGTTACTTCATGGATTTGCAGGAAGTATTTATGCAAAAAAAGAATTGGGAATCTGTGATGAAGATATCCTGAGTGCCATCAAATACCACACTATTGGCAGAAGAGGGATGACAACCTTAGAAAAAATAATATATATAGCCGATGCAACAGAACCAAACAGAAACTATCCCAATGTAGATTTAATTAGGGAAAAGGCCAAAACTTGTATCAATGATGCTATCTTATTTGAAGTAGATAGAAAATTAAAATATCTCCTAAAAATTGATGCCATTATCCATCCAAATACTGTGGACATGAGAAATTGTATCTTAGGAGAGTTGAAAAAATAAAGGGAGAAAAATTATGAATAAAAATGATGAAAAAAAAGTTTTAGACCTTTTCAAAAAAGGTAAAGGAAAAACTTTAAGTGAGATCACATCTTATATGGGTTGGTCTCCTAAATTAAAAAAACAAAATAGAGATTTTTTAGATAAATTAGTAGAGTCAGGAGACCTTATCTTAAGCAAAAGAGGAAAGTATAACACTCCTCATAATTTAGGATATATAATTGGAAATTTAGATGTAGTAAAAGACAGATTTGCGTTTGTTGATACGGAAGATTTTGGTGTATTTATCCCTAAATCTAAATTTAACGGTGCATTCAACGGAGATCTCGTTATGGTACAGATATCTAGTGAAACTACCGGAGCTAAAAAAGATGGAGAAGTAGTCAAAATTTTAAAAAGGGAAAAAAATACCATTATCGGTATCTATCAAGCCAATGAACGATTTGGATTTGTAGTTCCTACCCATTCATTTGGAAATGATATATTTGTCCCAAAAAGATTCAATGGAGGAGCTCACAACGGTGAACTTGTAGTCTGTGAAATCATATCTTGGGGAGACAAAGATAAAAAACCCGAAGGTAAGATCACCGAGAGAATCGGAGATCCTTATGATACCAACAATATGATTGAAGCTCTTATTATTCGAGAAGGTTTATCTATGAATTTTTCTCCTAAGCTAATAAAAAAAGCAAAAGAATTGAGCGATCAGCTTTCAGAAGAAGAAATTGCAAAAAGACATGACCTAAGAGATCTTCCCATCATTACCATTGATGGAGATGATGCCAAGGATTTAGATGACGCTGTCTATGTGGAAAAATTAGAGAATGGAAATTTTAAACTTATAGTCTGTATCGCCGATGTTTCTTACTATGTTCCATTTGGAAGTGCTCTAGATATGGAGGCTCGTAAAAGGGGGAACTCAGTATATTTAGTAGACAGAGTAATCCCTATGTTTCCCAAGGAAATCTCAAATGGACTCTGTTCATTGAATCCCCATGAAAATAAATTTGTATTTACATGTGAAATGGAGATTGACAACAAAGGGCAGATAGTAAGCCACGAAACTTATAAAGCTGTAATTTCTACCGCTCATAGAATGACCTATGGGGGAGTCAACAAGATCTTAGTGGGAAATAAAGATTATACAGAGGAATATAAAGATATAAATAAGATGGTCTTTGAGATGTTAGAATTATCTCATATCCTCAGAGAGGTAAAATACTCTAGGGGAAGTATTGATTTTGATATTCCTGAAGTAAGAGCTGTCTTAGGAGAGAACAAAAAAGTAGAATATCTTAAAGTAATCGAAAGAGGGGAATCTGAAAAAATTATAGAAGATTTCATGATTGCAGCCAATGAAACTGTTGCTGAAAAGATATTTTGGATGGAATTGCCATTCCTATATAGAACCCATGAAAAACCTGATCCAGATAGAATTACTGCATTAAATGATTCTATTAAAAAGTTTGGATACAGCCTTCATTCTCATGAAGATTTACACCCTGGAAAGTTCCAAAAAATAATAGAGCAATCTAAAGAGGACGGCAATAGCCAGATCATCCATAAACTTATCTTGATGAGTTTGAAACAAGCCAGGTATACTGTAGATAATATTGGACATTTCGGATTATCTTCAAACTATTACACACATTTTACTTCTCCAATCAGAAGATATGCCGACCTTATGGTTCATAGAGTTATCAATGAAACTCTTACAGGTTATCCAAGTAAAAAAACCATAAAGATATTTAAAGATGAAATATCTGCCATTGGATCACATATTTCAAAAACAGAAAGAACAGCTATGAAGTTAGAATCAGAAAGTGTAAAAATAAAGATTGTAGAATATATGATAGATAAGATTGGTGAGGAATATAAGAGTAGAATTATTGGATTCAATAAAACTAAGATATTCTTCGAGACAGAGGAACACGTAGAGTGTTTCTTTGATGGAGTCAACTCTCCTCACTATTTCGTCTTTGATGAAGTAAATTATACTATGACAAATGAAGATACAGGTGAGATCTTTAAATTAGGAGATAGCATAGAAGTATCTATCGTTCGGGCTGATCTCAGTCAATTAGAGGTAGAAGTAGTACCAGTGCAGTATTTAGATCAGTATAGAGGTCCGAGACAATTTAGAAAAAAATATTAAATAAACTTAACGTTGCAGGCAGATAGATATAATCTATATTTTATATTTATTATATAAATCTTATATTTTCTAGAAAAAAAAGGATTCCATTAGGAATCCTTTTTTTACCCCATTATTTTTTCAATTAACTCATCTGAAATGTCAAAGTTAGCGTAAACATCATTTACATCTTCATTATCTTCTAATGCTTCAAATAATTTCATAACTTTTTCAGCCATCTCTTCATCTTCCACTTTTACCATATTTTCAGGAAGCATTACTATTTCTGCCTCTTCATATTTATATCCAGCTTCTGTCAAGGCTCCTACTACAACTTGTAATTCAGTAGGATCAGTTAATATTTCAAATGTATCATCTTCTACAATTAGATCCTCTGCTCCTATCTCTAGTGCTTCCATCATAAATTCATCTGCATCTAATCCTTCAGAATTTAGTATAATTTGACCTTTTTTATTAAACATCCATGCTACTGCACCGTCAGCTCCCATATTCCCACCGTTTTTAGCAAAATTTGATCTTACAGAAGATGCAGATCTGTTTTTATTTTCAGTGACTACGTCTACAATAAATGCTGTTCCACCTGGACCATACCCCTCATATCTAATCTCTATATATTCTACACCTGCTAATTCTCCAGTACCTTTTTTTATTGCTCTATCTATATTATCCTTTGGCATACTCTGTTTCTTTGCCTTTTCTAGTGCTAATCTTAATCTAGGGTTAAAGTTTATATCTTTCCCACCCTCTTTTGCTGCTATTGTTACCTCTTTTGCTAACTTTGTAAACAATTGAGCTCTCCTTTTGTCTTGAGCTCCTTTTCTATGCTTAATATTAGACCATTTACTATGCCCTGCCATCTCAATTACCTCCGCTTATTAGTTTCTTTTCTATAGCTTAATAATTTTATCATATTTGGAATAAGTTATCAAACTCGCTCTATTTTTTGATTGATTTAGAGTAATGAGATTTAATCACTTATATATTCTCAAGAATAACTAAAATAACTAAAAAAAATTTAAATTTGAACAACATCCATGATATTATTTATTAAGATAAATAATATCATACAGGGTACCTCTAAGGTTTAGAATATATAACAAATAAAATTTTTATAAATAATATGGAATTTTGATTATAGAACTAAAAATTAAAAAGGGAGAGAGGCATGAAAAAAAATATAAAAAAATTATTTTTAAAATACACCATCCCAGGTATTATAGGGATGATGGTAACTTCACTATACGTAGTTGTAGATGGAATATTTATAGGTAAAGCTGTAGGAAGCAATGGCTTGGCTGCCGTAAATATGGTAGAGGCTGTTATTTCTTTCTCATTTGCACTAAATATCATGATTGCTACAGGGAGCTCCACCATAATAGCTATCAAGATGGGAGAAAAAAAAAACCACGAGGCCAGTAAGGTATTTACTTTCTTTGTACTGATGCTTATTTTAGTAGCTGGTGGGGTGAGTTTTTTCTTTTTAAAATTTTCAGAACAGACTGCTAGTTTTTTAGGAGCTACCGGAATTTTAAAAATCATGGTTATAGAATATATGAAAATAATCATGTATTTTAATATTTTCTTCATGGGAACATATTTTTTAGAAATCTTTGTTCGAACAAATGGCAGACCTACCTACTCAATGAGTGCATTGATAATAGGTGGAGTATTAAATATAATTTTAGATTATATCTTCGTTATCTATTTAGGCTATGGTCTAAAAGGAGCTGCCTATGCAACAGGAATATCCCAGGTCGTTGCTTCTACAATACTTATCATTGATTTTTTTAGAAATGACAGTCAGCTTAAATTTGTAAAACCAGATTTTTCCATTAATCTTCTCATGAGAGGTATAGCTAATGGATGTTCAGAATTTGTAAGCGAGATCTCTTTAGGATTTATAATATTTATATTTAACCTTGTTATCATAAAAGAAATTGGAAATATTGGAGTTTCGGCTTTTAGTATTATAAACTATATCAACACGGTTGTTTTCGCTATTCTTTTAGGAGTTTCTCAAGGAATACAGCCCATTATAAGTTATAGTTTAGGAGCCGATGAAAAATATGTAATCAGAGGTATCTTTAACTTGGCTATAAAAACAGTTTTCATCATTGGAATTGTTGCTTTTACATCTATGTTTATATTTAATGAGAAAATCATTGGCACTTTTTCTGATAACAAAGAATTATTAACATTTACTTCTAAAGCCGCCAAGATCTACTGCTTTGCTTATTTTTTTAACGGTATCAATATGGTCATGTCAGCATATTTTACAGCTATTGACAATGCTAAACTTTCTGCTCTTATCTCTGCTCTCAGAGGAATAATATTTGTTACCATAGGCATCACTATCTTTCCTATGATCTGGGGAATAGACGGTATATGGTTTACCATGCCTATAGCAGAAGTTTTGACAGCACTTATCGGATATAAATTTATTAAAAGGTGTAAAATATTAAACCCAGACGATTCTACGACTCTAACTGTGTGAAAATAAAAGGTGATTCCTGTATTCTACAGGAGTCATCTTTTTTAAATTTCATTGGTTCATTATCCTAGCAATCATCTCTTCTAGACATGACTTTTTTTATTTCTTTTTTGTGTTAATATGTTTTGAAATTCAGGACTTGTATAATAAATACCTTGGTCAAATTGAATAAAATAATTTTTTACTAATTCAAATTATTTTTTATAGATTTTTTGATAACATTAGTTGCTAATTCTAATTTTAAAGCATATAAAAACCTGCAAACTTTGACACTTTTTTTCTAGTGTCTAGTCTACAGGTTATAGCATAATATTAAGCCCCCTCTTTTTATCTTTTTTTTATGACTTTTTCTAACTTTATTTTCTATAAATTTAGTGTCAAAGAACTGCTAGATTAATAGATATGTTTTAAATTTTACTCTTAAAGATTTAATGTAACGGTTATTTTAGTGTCACCAGTATAATTTCCAGAAGAAACTGGAACTATTGCAGTAGAAGTATCTGCTATCACTTCTATAATTTCTCCACCAACATAACTACCAAAATTTAAACCTGTTGCAGTCTGAGCAGCTGTAACAGCAAGGCCATCGTCATCGGCAGAATCTGCATCAATCTTTATACTAGAACCATAATTACTAGAACCATTCTTATCTCTAAGTTCCATATCAATAGAAAGGTTATCTGTTCCATTTGTTAATACTAAAGTATCAATACTTTATGTAGCTTTTACGTTATTAGTAGACTTATACGGAGCTATTACATAAATCTCTTTTATAGGAATAGCTGGTAAAGCTTGCCCCATTGTAATAGAACCTAAATTTTCTACTAAAGTTCTGCTTCCAAAGAATCCTTTATCTTTCCACCAAGCTGCTAAAGGTACTTTAACATTTGCATTAACTCTAAAAGTCAACACTTCATCATTACCATTGATTTGAAAATTTGGATCTGCCGCACTTGTACCTACTACTCTAGCTGACGCAAGTGAAGAAACCATTAACAGACCCGCCAATAATAATAAACTTTTTTTCATTTTCCTCATCCTCTTGTTTTTTTTGGTATTACCTTTATGTAAAAATTTTCTTTATGTAAAATTTTATATTTTTATATCATTCTTAAAAATAATATTTTTAGGTTCTCTGCTATCGTAGATTTCAATTTTCAGCTGGTCTCCAACTGAGAATCTGGTGATATCTATCTTCAAATCCCTCTCCTCATTCTGGACCATCATATTAAAAAATTTTGGTACTGCATCTGATTTATTTTTTTCCCCTTTCAATAATTCAACCCTTGCTCTGGGTCTAAAGAAGTTCTTCCCCTGATTTATTGCTTTAAAAACCAGGTATCTAAATTTTTTACCATTGGATGTTACTTCTTCTATCACAGCATCTTTTAGGTTGACTGCTGGAGAAATCATCCCCGAACTGCCTACAGCATACATTTCCAACCTCACAACATAATTTGTCTGAAATTTTACCACTCCTTCTGTAACTGGGATCTTACTACCACTACTTTTGTCTGGCACAAGTTCATCGAAGCATATCTTGGTAGCGTAATCTATACCTGTAGTATCGATTGGTTTTTTTAACCTGAGCCTGCTGTTTTCTTATATCCATCTCCACATACATTGGATCTACATTTATCTTAAGAAATGAAAAGGTCTTTAACGGTAAAATTAAGAAGATAAATAATATCCAGATTAATTTATTATTTTTTCTAAACATCTTCATTCCCCCTGCAAGTAAATTTTTTATTTATTCCTTTGAAGGTAACTCACAATATCAACTTCCTTTATCTGTTTGAAGTCTACTCAAAATTTTTATTTTATTTTTTTCATTCCCTTCCATTTATCCCAAAATTCATAATAGAATTTTTTCTTTCTCAGTAAATTTAGGGGAATATTTGAAAAAAATATTCCAAAAAACTAGAAAATAATTTGAAGATAAATTAATATTATATGCATTGGGTGATATTTTCACTTCAATTAAAATATTTTGCTTTTTTTAAATTAATATGGAATGATACATATGTATTCCCTTATAAACATATATTGTTATTGGCTTATTTTGCCAACTAATATCAATTTTGTCATAGAGCTTATCATACAAATTATTTATATAGGAAAGGACAATCATAAAATGTTTTTTAGAGATAACATCATAGCGTATACAGCGAAACTTTTGAAAAAACATTTTAGGAATGAGAATACAGTAGGGAGATTATGTACTTCTAAATTTATAATTTCCGCTCCGTCAGAGAAGATACCTCTAGAGACAATTAAATTTAAGTTTAAAAATATTGTCAGAGAACTCAAAATAAAGTACCCATTTATCTGTTCGGAAGATATCCTATGGAAAAATATGTATATAAATTCGGGAGAAGATATTTTTAAGAAATTTAAAGAATTAGAATCTATTGAATATAACAATATCACACCACTTCATAAGAATATAATTCCTTAATAGATAAAAAATAGACTAACTTCGAATTCATCCGGATAATATTCTTAAAAAAAATAACAAAAAGGAGTTTGGCAATTGCCAGACTCCTTTCTCTATTTCAAACTTCTATAGTTATTTACTCACCTGTTTTATATACCTATACATTGTGGCTTCCGAGGTTTTTAGTTTTTCAGCTACCTTAGCAACCGACCCCTTTATTAAAAACACTCCTTTTGAATTTAATTTTTTAGTTATCTCTATTTTTTCTAGGTGATCCATCCGATCTACAGAAATTATAGATTCTGCAACGACTTTATTTATTATAGAATCCATAATATCTTCTATGGAACTTTCAAAATGTTCTTCTTCCCTATCTTCTTTAATATTATTACCACCGTAGTTAATAAAATTTTCCATCCTTTTTTTGAGTTCCACAAAATTTGAAATATCAGTATTTATTCCCAACAAACCTATAATATCTTCTTTTTCATCTCTAATGAAATATGTAGAAGTTTTTAGCTGTCTTCCATCCTTTGTTTTTCCATATAAGAGCAGATATTTTTTACCATTATTTATATTTTCTTTTATATGTTTAAAAGAAAGATCAGCTAATGGTCCTCCTATCTTTCTTCCAGAAATATGTCCGTTTTTTATAGCTATTATAGAGTTATTTATATTCCTCACATCATGAAGTACGACTTCATAATTGGGTCCTAAAAAATCAGCTATAAAATTAACTAGATGTATATAAGATTTTAATTTAGAATCTACCATAATTTTTCCTCCTTAAATATTGTAATTTATTTTACCATAAAAGTTTTTTTTGCCATAGAAATTAATTTATACAAAAGATTTACCCGTGCAATAACAGTGCATATATGATATAATATATAGTATTTTAGAATGATTATTTTAGTGTAATATAATAGAGGGAGAAAAATATGTTTTTACCAACTACCAGAGAAGAAATGAATAGATTAGGCTGGAATTCTTTGGATATAATTCTAGTTTCTGGTGATTCCTATGTAGATAGTTCATATAATGGAAGTGCTGTTATAGGAAAATATCTATTAAAATATGGATTTAAGGTGGGGATTATTGCCCAACCAGATATAAATAGTGATGAGGATATCAAAAGATTAGGAACTCCAAATTTATATTGGGCAATTTCTGCTGGATGTGTTGACTCTATGGTGGCAAACTATACTGCTACCAGAAAAAAAAGACAGAAAGACGACTTTACTCCAGGTGGATTAAATAATAGACGTCCTGATAGAGCTACTATTTCATATACAAATCTTATAAAGAAAAATTTTAAGCATACTCCTAAACCAATTATTATTGGTGGGATAGAAGGAATGTAAAGCTGATAAATATAAATTTATCGAGGCTTTTGAAAAATTTTATGTAAACAATGATCATATTACAGCTGTAGGCTTATCACAAAAACAAGATACCAGGTATCTGATTCAAAATCCACCATCGATCATTCCTACAACTGAGGAGATGGACGAGATCTATGGGTTAGAATATGAGAGAGCACTCCACCCATACTATAAAAAAATGGGGGAGGTAAAATCTCTTGATACTATTAAACATTCGGTTACTACACATAGAGGTTGTTATGGTGAATGTAATTTCTGTGCCATTGCAGTTCATCAAGGCAGAACTATCTCTGAAAGAAGTATAGATTCCATCGTAAAAGAAGTAGAAGATATCTCTACAATGAAATCATTTAAAGGATATATCTCTGATCTAGGCGGTCCTACAGCTAATATGTATGGAATTGAGTGTCTGAAAAAACAAAAATTTGGAGCTTGTAAGGATATCAGATGTATGTATCCTAAAACTTGCAAGACCTTAAATGTAAACCATAATAAACAGTTAGAATTACTAGATAGAGTCAAAAAAGTAGAGGGAGTAAAAAAAGTATTTGTAGCTTCTGGAATAAGGTATGACCTTATTATGAATGACAATAAATGTGGAACTTTATACCTTGAAAACTTAGTTAAAGACCATGTTTCGGGGCAGTTAAAAATAGCTCCTGAGCATACTGAAGATGAAATTTTAGGTCTTATGGGAAAACAGGGAAAAGATGTACTAAAAAAATTTAAGGATGAATTTTATAAGATAAATGACAGATTAGGGAAAAAACAATTTTTAACTTATTATCTAATTGCTGCTCACCCAGGATGCAATGAGAGACATATGAAAAATCTTAAAAATTTTGCCAGTCATGAATTAAAAATTAATCCTGAACAGGTTCAAATCTTTACTCCTACTCCATCTACATATTCTACTCTTATGTATTATACTGAGATAGATCCATTTACAGGGAAATCTATGAAAGTGGAAAAGGATACAGCTAGAAAATATAAACAAAAAGATATTTTAATCGATAAAGACACCAAAAATGGATATATGGGAAACTCTTATAATAAAGATCATTCCAAATCTAAAGATAAAGCAATCCATAGTGATAATATAAATAATAATAAACCTAAGAAGAATAAGTTCGAGGGTACAAATAAATTTAAGAAGAAATAAACAAATTACTCCTCCTTCTTGTGGTTTCTCTTCGTAAGAGAAACCAAAGCATAAGCTTCGAAGCAGATGCAATAGTTTTATCTAATTCTAGAGAAAACACTAACAAGGAAGGAGTTATTAGGAGGAAATAAATTATGAAACCAATAGTTGCCATAGTTGGTAGACCAAATGTTGGAAAATCTACTCTATTTAATAAATTAGTAGGAGATAGAGTAGCTATCGTTGATAACCAACCAGGTGTTACAAGAGACAGACTTTATAGAGAAACTGAGTGGTGTGGAACAGAATTTATCTTAGTAGATACAGGCGGATTAGAGCCTAGAAGCCACGATTTTATGATGGTTAACATCAAAAAACAAGCTGAAGTTGCTATGAATGAAGCTGACGTTATTCTATTTGTTGTAGATGGGAAAGCTGGAGTTACCGCTCTAGATGAAGAGGTAGCTTACTTACTTAGAAAGAAAAATAAACATGTGATTCTATGTGTAAATAAGATCGATAACTATCAAGCTCAATTAGAAGATACATATGATTTTTGGGGATTAGGATTTGAAGATCTAGCTCCTGTATCAGCAGAACACAAAGTAAACTTAGGAGATATGTTGGATACAGTTGTAGAACATATCAATCAGTTAGAGATGCCTGAAGAGCAAGAAGGGATAAAAATTGCCCTTATCGGTAGACCAAATGCTGGTAAATCATCTTTAACCAATAGATTATTAGGAGAAGAAAGAAGTATCGTAAGTAATGTTGCTGGTACTACCCGTGATTCTGTTGACTCATCATTTATACACAATGATGAAAAATATGTACTTATAGACACAGCCGGTATCAGAAGAAAATCAAAAATAGAAGAAGATTTAGAATATTACTCTGTCCTTAGAGCAATTAAGAGTATCAAAAGAGCCGATGTTTGTTTCATGTTGATAGATGGTCACGACGGTCTTACTGAACAAGATAAGAGAATCGCAGGTATTGCTCATGAGGAACAAAAACCCCTCGTTATTGTTGTAAACAAATGGGATATTGTAGAAAAAGAAACTAAAACTATGCATAAGATGAGAGAATATTTAAGAGTTGAACTACCATTCTTAAGTTATGCTCCTATTGAATTTGTATCAGCACTAACTGGTCAAAGAACATTAAAATTAATCGATCATGTAGATTTAATTCATGCAGAATATCATAAGAGAATTAGTACCGGATTGTTAAATACTGTATTAAAAGAAGCAATGGTTTTAAATGCTCCTCCTACTAGAAAAGGTAGAGTTATTAAAGTTAACTACTGTTCACAAGTTTCATCCGCTCCTCCTAAATTTGTTATATTCTGTAATCATCCAGAATTATTACATTTCTCATATATTAGATATATTGAGAATAAATTTAGAGAAGCCTTTGGATTCGAAGGTTGTCCACTTACCTTTGTAGTAAATAAAAAGGGAGACTAAAAAAAAAATCAAAGCTATAGGCTTTGATTTTTTTTATGACTATATTAATAATAATTTCACTTGTTATCTTTTTAATATCTCTTTTACAGGAACATTTACTATGAGTGCTCCCTTATTTCTATTTCCAGTCTCTACATCAAATTGAATGTTAATCTCTTCCTGCTCTATCTTTATATATTTTGAAATAACTTTAATAAGTTCATCTTTCATTTGATTTAAAACGGTATTAGAGATCAATCTCCTGTCATGGATTAAAACCAATTTTAATCTATCTTTGGCTACTGCACTGGATTTTTTTCTTCCAAATAATTTTTCAAACATATCTATCCTCCCCTCCTATCTAGAAAAGAAGTTTTTAAATTTACTGGCAAAACTTCTCTTTTCATCTATATTTAAAAATGGGATATCTTCTCCTACTATTCTGCCTGCAATATTCATATATGCTTTCCCAGAAGGCGATACAGCCTTTACAGTAACTGGTTCTCCTTTATTTGTAGAGATCACTATCTCCTCATCATCTGGAACTACACCGACTATATCAAGTCCTAATATATCTACAATATCATCCATATGTAACATATTCCCCTCATTGACCAGCTTCATCTTTACCCTGTTTACAATAAGTTTGATTTCTCCCATCTCACTGGCAGCAAGTAGACCTATTACCCTATCTGCATCCCTTATAGAAGATATCTCTGGAGTTGTTATTATTAAAGCCTCATCTGCTCCCACAATTGCATTTTTAAATCCTTGCTCTATTCCTGCTGGACAGTCAATCAATACATAGTCAAACTTTTCTTTTAACTCAGCTACTAATTTTTTCATCATATCTATTGAAACATCCATCTTATCATTTGTTTGGGAAGCTGGCAGTAAAAATAATTTATCGTATCTTTTATCTTTTATTAGTGCTTGTTTTAACCGGCAAGTACCTTCCATAACATCCATAGAATTATAAACTATTCTATTTTCTAACCCCAATATTACATCTAAATTTCTAAGACCTATATCAGCGTCCATCAATACTACACTATTACCATTTTTGGCTAGACCAACTCCTAAATTGGCTGTGGTCGTTGTTTTACCTACTCCACCTTTTCCAGATGTAACTACATACACTTTTCCCATATCTGAGCTCCTCCTAAGTTGTGACAATATTTTTCAATGATTTTCTTGTTAATTTATCTATTATTAATATATTATTTCTCAAATAAGCTATATTATTTTTATTTCGTATAATTTGTTTACTACGAAATAATATATTACTACTATAATTTTTAAATAGAACTTCATCTATCTTCAGTTGAAATGGGTTCATATTAGAAGCCACAATAAATGCTTCATTATTTCCCTTTATTCCAGCATGGGCTACACCATTTAGGGTTCCTATAACTACTATGTTCCCTTCAGCTTTCACAATAGAACCGGGATTGACGTCCCCTAATATTACTATACTGCCAGGATATTCTAAAATCTCTCCAGATCGAAGTGTTCCTATATGAAATTTTGTTATCCCTTCATTTACTATATTGGCGACCTTTTCTATCTCTTTTGAAGGTAACTCTTTTCCATCAGTTACAAATAAAATATTAATATCAACTGTTTCATCTACAATATTTAACAATTCTAATTCTTCATCTTCATTTAACTCTCTACCTTTAAACTCAATAACTGCTTCATAACCCATCAATAATTGTTTAGATTTCATAAGTTTTTTTGCTAAATGATCCTTTAGTTTCTGAAATGAAATTGTAGGATTTAATATTATTATTAGTTTACCGTTAGATCCTTTAAATATCACATTATTTCCCATTTTTTCCTGCCTTTCAGTAATTATTTATATTTTTTCATTTTTTTTAATTGTAATTATCCTATATTTTTTCATTTATTTCATTCACTCTAAACTTCAAAGAAAATTATATTTATCAAATTATTTTTTGAATTTTTCCTTGCTTCCCCTTATTTCAATTCTTAATTGATTTTATAGCATCTGTCATCTTTAAGGCTCTTACCGTTTCCTTCACCTCGTGACCCCTTATTATAGCGGCTCCATTATAAGCTGATATCACTGCTACTGCTAAATTCCCTTCCAATCTATCTAAGGGAGATGTTCCTAATATATCTCCAATAAAGCCTTTTCGAGAAGCACCTATTAATATAGGATACCCTAATTTTTTAAATTCACATAATTTTTTTATAATTTCTAGATTGTTTTCAAAGGTTTTACCAAACCCAATTCCTGGATCTAATATTATCTTTTTAGGAGATACTCCCGCTTTAACAGCAATATCTACACTTTCTTCTAAACTCACTTTGATATCTTCTATTATATCATCATACTCAGGATTTTTCTGCATAGTTTTAGGTTCCCCCTTGATATGCATAGCTATAACAAAAACCCCATATTTTGCTATCACTTCAGCCATGTTGGGGTCCCCTTTCAATCCTTTTATATCATTTATAATATGTGCTCCTACCTTGATACATTCCTCAGCTACACGAGATTTATATGTATCAATAGATATAGGGATATCCACCTCAGCAACCAGTCTTTTTACTACAGGGAGTATTCTTTTTAATTCTACCTCTTCTTCTATATAAGTAGCTCCAGGTCTAGTAGATTCAGCTCCTACATCGATTATACCCACTCCCTCTTCTACCATCTTCTTGGCTCTTTTTATGGCAGTTTCTACATCAATATATAAACCGCCATCTGAAAACGAATCAGGAGTGAGATTTAATATTCCCATGGTATAAGTTTTATTTTCAAAATCAAATTTTTTATTATTAATTAACATCAACTTTCACCCCTTTCTTATTTTTTATTTCTTTTTATATCATAGATTTAAAATCTCTAACCTTTTTTCTATCAATCTATACCAATTTTATAAATTTTAATTTTCAAACACCAAATATGAGATAAGAGGTAGACTAACTAGAGAGTCTACCTCCTTTTTTTATCTATCTTATATAAATCTATAGGAAACATTAAAAAAGAGTCTAGTTATATCCCCCAGTCTCTTGGGTATCTAAATTCTCTTTCCATAGTCCTATTAGATATTTTAGCTATGAGAGGTAGTTTTCTCTTATATTGATTGGTTTTTATCCTCCAAAGGATAGAATCTACAATTTTTTCAGAGTAACCTATTTCTAAAATTTCCTCCTTTGTATACCTTTCATCCACCAATAAATTAATGATCTCATCAGCTAAAAAGTATGAAAATCCTAATTCATCCTCGTCGGACTGCCCTTCCCAAAGATCGGCACTTGGTTTTTTCTCAATAACTTCTTTTGGAATACCCATATATTCAGATAATTCCCAAACCTGAGTTTTTAACAAATCCCCTATAGGATTGATTGCCGATGCTGAGTCTCCCCATTGGGTACTGTAGCCGAGCAAGATTTCTGTCTTATTAGAAGTCCCCAATACCAATGATTTCTCTTTGGCTGAATAATCATATAAGATAGTCATCCTTTCACGAGCCATTTTATTTCCTTTTCTCAGATCTGAAATATCAGGTTCTTTGGCAAAATATGCATCTACTATATCTGTAATCTCTATCTTTTTAACCCTCATCCCAGTAGCTTTTACAACTCTTTGGGCATCTTCTAAACTCTCACAACTAGAAGATTTATAGGGCATCATTATTCCCAATACATTTTTGGCTCCCAGTGCTTTTACAGCTAAAAAAGCTACTATAGCTGAATCTATTCCTCCAGATAATCCTAAAACCACTTTTTCAAATCCAGCACTTCTAACCTCTTCTCTGATAAAATTTACCAGTATTTTTTCAGTCAATTCCATATTTAATTTTATTTTTGATTTAATATCATTCATATAAAAATCTCCTATTCAGACATATCCTTATCTAATCCAAATTTACCTAATTTTTTTGCTCTATAATCACGTAATAAGGTCAAAGCTGCCTGTTTTGTATTTACCCTATCACCACTTAAGATCATCCTCATTCTAAGAGCAATTCTATCTAAAATAATTTCAGGTATCTCTTCCATATCTTCATCTGTCAATTTATATTTTTCTTGAAGAACTTTTGATTTTTTATATCTAAACATTTTTTTTATAAGCAGACTAGCTACTTCCTCGATCGGTAAGATTTCGTCTTTTATAGCTCCTGCTATTGCTAAGTTATATCCGATTCTTTGATCTTCAAATTTAGGCCATAAGATACCAGGAGTATCCAACAACTCTAAACCTTCTTTTATTCTAACCCATTGTTTACCCCTAGTAAACCCTGGTTTATTTCCTACACCTGTTATTTTTTTACCTACAATTCTATTGATCAATCTAGATTTCCCAACATTTGGAATACCAGCAATCATAAGTCTTGTTTGGACCTTTCTCAGACCTTTTTTCTTCATTCTTTCTAATTTCTCCTTGGCTACTTCATCTATTATCTTAAATAAAGCCTTCATATTGTATCCAGTTTCAGCTGAGATCTCCAAGACATAATCAGCTAAGTTATTTTCTTCAAAATAATTTTTCCAATATGCTAATTCGTATTTTTCCACTAAATCAGATTTATTTAATAGAACTATTCTTTTTTTCCCTTTAGCAAATTTTGCTATCTCTGGGTTTCTACTTGAAAGTGGAATTCTAGCATCTACGATATCTAAGACGATATCTATTATCTTCATATTCTCAATTATCATTTCCTTGGTCTTTTTCATATGACCAGGATACCAGTTTATTTTTGTCATTGACATAATTGTATTTCCTTTCTAAATTTATTTTTAGCTATTTTTTTTATCCCACATGTTAGACTTTCCATACTTAATAAGAATAAGTGTCTCTAATCTCTTGCATATTTATTTATTTTTTCTTTCTTTTTAGTCACTTCTTGTTCCTTTATCAAAAGAACAATTTCCCCTTTTATAGGCTTTTCTTCTAATCTTTTGATCAATTCCGAAGTTTTCCCTCTGATTATTTCTTCATACATCTTTGTAATCTCTCTAACTATAATTACATATCTATCTCCAAAATATTCATTGACGTCCTTTAGGGTTTTCAAGATTCTATGGGGAGATTCATATAATACCACTACTCTCTCCTCTTTAGCTAACTCTTTTAACAGTGTTTGTCTTCCTTTTTTTTTGGGCAAAAACCCTTCAAAAGCAATCCTTTTCATAGATATCCCAGCTACTGAAGCTGCTGCTGTAAGTGCACTTACACCTGCTATAGGAACTACTTTTATATCATTATTAAGAGCCGCATCCACTACTTCATATCCAGGATCTGAAATGCAAGGCGTTCCTGCATCTGTAACCAATGCTATATCTTTCCCCTCTAAAAGTAAATTTATTATATTCCCAACCTGATGACCCTTAGTATGCTCATCGTATCTATATACTACATTTTCAATCTCAAAATGATTTAATAATTTTCTGGTTACTCTAGTATCTTCAGCAAATATATAATCTGCCTCTTTTAGAATTCTTACCCCTCTATAAGTCATATCCTCTAGGTTTCCTATTGGAGTTGCTACAATATATAACATATTTGCTCCTTCTATTCTTCTTTTTTACCCTCTCTTGTCTTTAGACATTCTATGCTAGATGAAAGAGGGTCTTTATTTTAATATTCTGCTCTCTTCTACAACTTTATCTATATCTACAGTATTTTTAGCATCTACCAATGAAAATAATGAGATATATTCTATATTTCCCTTCCCACCTGTTATAGGAGAAAAATCCAATTGATGTAATTTCAATCCATATTCAGCTGCACTTTCCACTACCATCTCTATGGCCATTTTATGCTTCTTAGGATTTTTTACTATCCCACCTTTTTCAATATTTTCACGTCCTACCTCAAATTGCGGCTTGATTAAAGCCATTAATTTAGTATTTTTATTCATAAATTTAATCAGATGAGGAATTACCTTAGTTATAGAGATAAAAGATACATCCATAACAATAAAATCTATTTCACTATTATCAATTTCTTCTAAAGTAAGATTTTTTATATGTGTCCCCTCGATAGATTTTACCTGCTCATGGTTACGAAGTTTCCAATCTAATTGATTGGTTCCTACGTCCATTGAATAGGCAAAAACTGCACCATTTTGCAGTGCACAATCTGTGAATCCCCCTGTAGAGGCTCCTACATCCAATATTTTTTTACCTGAAAAATCAAGGTTCCATAACTTTATAGCTTTTTCTAACTTTAGACCTCCGCGACTGACATATTTTAAAACTTCACCTTTAATTCTAATTTCAGGAAGTTCATCGAACCATTTTATCGCAGTACCAGCTTTCTCTATTTTTTTATTATCTACTATTACAACCCCTGCCATAATAGCTCTTTTAGCTCTTTCTCTTGTCTCAAAAAAACCTTGTTGTACCAAAAGTACATCTAATCTCTCTTTCATCTACAACTCCTTCTACAGATTCCTATCAAATATTTGATTATCATTAAAATGATTGAATAATTCACACTGTTTTACCAATGTTTCAAATCCAAATTTATCGACTTTTTTAATCAGTTCCTTTGTCTCGGTAATCCTCTTTATAAAAAACTCATCTCCGATAACTATCTTTTTATTGGCGTTATAATAATTAAGCAGCTGTTTATTTGTTTTTAATTTTAACTCCACCTTTGCTCTTTTAAGTCTATCTTTTATAATACCACTGGTACAGTCGAGCTTTTCTTTAATCTCATCTAAACTATGACCTTTAGCCATTAATTCAACTATTTTATCTGCACCGATTGGATTTATCCTATGATATTTTGCAGAATATTCATCAGCTTTATGAACCATAAGGGCTTCCTTGGTACTAGGAGTAACTCTTCCCCATCTACCATGATGAGATAAAACAATATGAACTATCTTTCTCTCAGTATTAGGATCCAAGATTAATCCAGTTTCCTCTTCTATCTTCTTTAGTATTCCTGCAGCTTCCTTTCTTATCCTATCAGGTTTTTTTAACATCACCTGACTATGAGATAAGATAGAATCTCCCCCTACTCTTAAACTAGCTTTTGAAGTATCATGAATTATTATTCCTACAAACATCGCAAATAGATCCAATTCTTCTCCTGCTCTTTTTAAATTACGATAAGATCTTTTTAGATCTCTTATGGCAATTTCTAAAACATCATAGGTATGAGCTGTTACTGAAACTCCTAAATCTTCCACTTCTTTCAGTTGATCTATTATCGGAAATCCCAACAATATTTCTATATATTTTTTTGCTTTTCTATTAATATTTTGCATTTACACACCTTTCAATATCATTCACAAGAGATCTTCCCCTGAGTCCAAATTCTTCTAAAAGTTCTCCTCTTTTACCATGAGGTACAAAATCACAATCTATCCCTAATCTAAATATTTTTTTGTGGATATCCATAGAGTTTGTCATCTCCAAGAGAAAACTTCCAAAGCCACTTTTTATCCGACCTTCTTCTAACGTTATTATATTTTTATATTTTTTAAAATTTTCTTGTATATATTTTTCATCTAAAGGTCTAATACTAGACACTCCTACTATAGTAGGAGATATACCTCTAATTTTTAATCCATCCATAATATTTACCATCTCTTTTACCATACTTCCAACAGCTAATATCAGGGTATCATTACCTTTTTCAATCTCTTTCCATTTTCCAAATTCAAATGCAGGAGATTTATAATCCCAAGCATTATCCCTGGGGATCCTGATACTGAGTGGTCCACTTTTATAAGTAGATGAAAATTCCAATATTTCTTCCAGTTCTTTTTTGGTTGTAGGAGCCAATATATTTATATTGGGCACTGTCAACAGATACGGTATATCATATAATCCCTGATGAGTTTTACCATCCTCTCCTACTATTCCTGCTCTATCTAAGATAAAGTTTACAGATAGGTTTTGAATAGATATATCATGGATAAGTTGACCATAGGCACGCTGTAGGAAAGTCGAGTAGATTGCTACATATGGTATTTTCCCTTGAGTAGCTAATCCACCTGCAAAGGTTACTGTATGCCCTTCAGCTATCCCCATATCATAGGATCTATCCTTGAACTTATCAAAATAATCAGATAAGCCGGTTCCTTTTACCATCCCACAACAGAGGGCATAGATATCATTATTATCCTTTGCCATATCTGTTAATTTATCTCCAAATATTTTAGAATAAGATAGTTCACCTTTAGGAGTTTTTCCTGTTTCTATATTAAAAGGTGATATACCATGAAATTTTTCTGGATTTTTCTCTGCAGGAAGATATCCCTTCCCCTTATGGGTTTTTATATGTAAAAATATGGGCCCTTTTAGGTTTTTAGCTTTTTCTAATGCCGGTAACAACTCCTCAAAACTATGTCCATCTACTGGTCCTATATATTTAAACCCTAAAGATTCTGAGATACTAGCAGGAGCAACTATAGTTTTTATTCCATGTTCTACTCTGCCGATTATATCAGCTATTTTATTTCCAATCTTTCCACGTCTAACTAATCCTTCAACTTCATTTTTAAATTCTAAATAAAATTTACTTCCCATCAAACGGCTAAAAAATTTTGAAAGTGCTCCTACATTGTTTCCTATAGACATCCCATTATCATTTAAAATAACTATAAGGTTTTCACATCTTCCATCCATATTATTTAACGCTTCCAAGGAATGGCCATTAGCTATAGATGCATCACCTATAATTACTATGACCTTATTCTCCTTATCAGCTGTTGCGATTCCAAATCCTGCTGAAAGAGCTGATCCTGCATGCCCAGATATAAAATGATCATGGGGAGATTCAGCCCTGTCTGTAAATGGTCCTATCCCATGTCTTTGACGAAGGGTAGAAAATTTATTTTTTCTCCCAGTCAATAATTTATGCACATAAGATTGATGTCCAACATCAAATAATATTTTATCCTTAGGCGAGTTAAAAACATTGTGAACCGCCAAGGTTAACTCCACAACTCCTAAATTAGAACCTATATGCCCACCATTTTTACTCACTGTTTCAATTATTATTTTTCTAATCTCATTAGATTTAATTATTAGCCCCTCTATCAGCTTTTTTTTATCCATGTAAAACCCCTAATTAAATTTTTTAATTATATTCTTCTAAGATCTTCAGATACTACTGGATGATCCTTATTTTCTTTGTATAAAGTTATGATTCTTCCTGTTATGCCCACTACTTCACAACCACTTTTTTCAGCTAATTCAGCGGCTAACTCTTTCTTGTCTACCTCAGAATTTTGTAATATTTTTACCTTAATTAACTCTCTTTTTTCAATTGCATCTAGTATACTCGTTACTATATTTTCACTAAATCCATCTTTTCCTACTCTTACTAATGGTGACATGTCATGTGCTGCTTTTCTTAAATACGCTCTTTTTTTACTCGTTAATTTCATCTTCTACCGTCCTCTACTTTAATTAATGGGCAATAAAATATACTACCCTTACATATTTTTATTTTAAAATTTTTATTAAACTTCCATTACTATTGGTAAGATTATCGGTGATCTCTTGATTTTTTCATAGAAAAATTTATTGGCTGTATCTTTTGTTATACCTTTCAATGTTGACCAATTTTTAACATCCTCTTCTTTTAGAGCGGCTATTTTCCCTCTGATAATTACCTTAGCTTCATTAATCATGATATCTGCATCTTTAGAATAAACAAATCCTCTAGTAACTATATCTGGACCTGCTAATAATTTACCAGTTGTTTTATCAATAGTAAGTACTATTATTACCACACCATCTTCAGCCAGCTGCTGTCTATCTCTAAGGACTACCTTACCGATATCTCCTACTCCCAATCCATCTACTAATGTAATTCCAGAAGTTACCTTCCCTGCTAATTTAGCATAAGATTTTGTTACCTCTACCCTACTTCCATTTGTAGCTATAATTATTCTATCTTCTGGTATTCCTGTTTCCATCCCTGTTTTCTTATGGGCTATCAACATTTTGTAATCCCCATGCACAGGCATAAAGTTTTTAGGTCTTACTAGGTTTAACATCAACTTCTGTTCATCTTGACTTCCATGTCCAGATACATGGATACCAGCTATTTTTTTGAAAACAACATCTGCATCATTTTTCAACAAACTATTTATATTGTTATAAACAGCTCTCTCATTTCCAGGGATTGGAGTTGCAGATATTATTACTGTATCGCCTTTTCTAATCTTAATATGTTTATGCATATTTTTAGCAATTCTTGACAGAGCTGCCAGCGGCTCTCCCTGGGTTCCTGTACACAGTAGCACAGCCTTCTCATCTGGTAATTTTTCAATCTGTTTTAGACTTACCATTATTCCCTCTGGTAACTTTAAATATCCTAATTTAGAAGCTATATCAAAGACTTTTACCATACTTCTTCCCTCTACAGCTATCTTTCTATTAACTCTATGGGCTTCATTTACAATTTGCTGAAGTCTATATATATGAGATGCAAAAGATGCTATAATTACCCTTCCTTTTGCCTTTTCAAACTCTTTTCTTATAGATTCTCCTACACTTTTTTCAGATGGAGTATATCCCTCTAATTCCGCGTTTGTACTGTCTGAAAGTAAAAGATCTATCCCTTCATCTCCCAATCTAGCAAATCCACTAAAATCAAACCCTTCACCATCTACTGGTGTCAAATCTATTTTAAAGTCTCCTGTATGAAGTACTTTTGCAGCTGGTGTCTTTATAGAAATAGCATATGCATCTGCTATACTATGAGTTACACTTAGGAATTCTACTTCAAAATATTTTCCGATCTTAAACTTACTTCTTCCATGTGCTTCCTTCATCTTAGGTGTGAAGTTACCAAAAGATGATTTTTCAAACTTTGATTTTGCTAGAGCTAATGCTAATTTCCCACCATACATAGGTACATTATGATCTATAGTTCTATAAAGATATGGCGTCCCACCAATATGATCCTCATGACCATGAGTGATTAAAAGTGCTTTCACCTTATCTTTATTGCTTGCTATATAACTATAATCAGGAATTACTACATCTATCCCAGGCAGTGCTTCATCGGGAAATGCTATCCCCGCATCCACTATTACAATCTCATCTCTATATTGAAATAATGTCGTATTTTTCCCTATCTCATCTAACCCACCTAGAGGTATAACAAATAATTTTTCCTCTTTTTTATTGGGCTTAGGATTATCATTTTCATTTGGAACTATTTTTTTAGGCCCCTTATGAACCTTTTTTCTATGTTTTATATCATTTATTGAATCTTTACCTACTATCTCTTTTTTCATTTCTACAGTTTCTAGTTTTTCTAATTTTTCTAGATTTTTTAGCTTTTCTGATTTTTCCACAGTCTCAACATTAGTTTTTTTAGGTCTTTTAAAAAAACTTTTGACTCTTTTTACAGGATTATCAGATAAAGATTGATTTACCTCTACCTTTTCCGTTGTATTCATTTTTTTCCTCCTTAATTTTTAAGAGAAAGCTTCTTTACCTTCCATTAAAAATTTAACAATAACATAACTCTCTTAAAATAAGAACAATCTTCATGTTGTTCTTATTTTTTTCATTAATTTTTTTCTTTTTTTAAATAAGCATCTATAAAGATTTTAGCTACTTCAGCTGCTTCTTTACCTCCAGAACCTCCACCCTCTATAAAAGCTGTAAATGCTATTTCTGGTTTATCAGCTGGAAAATATCCTGAAACCCAAGAATGTGGTTTCTTATATTTTGAGTTTTGAGCTGACCCAGTTTTAGCAGCCACCCTTACTCCTTTTGTCCTCAATCTTTTTGCTGTCCCATCTTTAGCCTCTACAGTTTGTACCAAAGCTTCTTTAATCTCTTCCATATATCTTTTATTGTACTTTACTTCCTCCCTCTTACCTTTTATTTCCTTTATTTTTCCTTCTTCAGTTACTATTTTTTCAACTAAATGAGGAGTATAAGTATACCCCTTATTAGCTAATATTGAATAAGCTTTTGCCATTTGAAGGGGGGTTACCAACAAGTATCCCTGCCCTATAGATAAATTTATAGAATCCCCTGTGTACCAAGGTTCTTTTAATTTACTTTTTTTCCATTCGTTATCTGGTAAGAGCCCTGGTTTTTCCCCTGGTATATCTATCCCTGTGTTTTTTCCTATTCCAAAAGCATCCGCTACTTCTAGCATCTTCTTTCTTCCATATTTATCCGCTGCTCTGTAGTAATAATAGTTTACAGATTCTATCAAGGATTTAGCTAAGTCTGTATACCCATGTCCTCCTCTTTTCCAACTTCTCCACTTCCACTTGCCTATTTGGTAATATCCTGGATCAAAAAATTCTTCTTTAGGGTTAAGTCCTTCCTCCAAAAAAGCCAATGCTGATAAAATTTTAAATATTGAACCTGGTGGGTATCTCCCTGTTATGGCTCTATTTTCTAAAGGTCTATCTTTATTAAACATGATATTATTCCATTCTTTAGTGGTCATTCTAGAAATTATCGTATTAAGTGGATACTCAGGATTACTTACCATGGTTATTATCCTTCCTGTTTTTGGTTCTATAGCCACGAAAGCTCCTTTCATTTTTTTTGTATTCATATAATCCGTTATTTTTTGTTGAAGATCAAAGTCCACAGTAAGATAAATATCATCTCCTATTTTAGGTTTTTTCTCTTCTAAAGTTTTAACAAATCTGTTATGTGCATTTACTTCAATATATTTATAACCATGTTCTCCTCTGAGATATGGTTCATATTTTTTTTCAATCCCTTGTTTCCCTATTATATCATCTTTTTTATAGCCACTGTCTTTCATTTTTTCATATTCATCTGAGGAAACATTTCTTACATATCCCAAAATATGAGATCCTAAAGAATTATAAAGATATTTTCTTTTAGAATAAATTTGAACTTCCAAATATGGATAGTCCGATTTTTTTTCCATTATTTTATGAGCTTTTTCTTTAGAGATATCATCAAAAATAACATTTTCTCGAGTATAATTATAGATTTCTCCATACTTTATCCTCTTCTCTATTACTTTTTTATTATATCCCAAAAGTTTTGACATCTCATTTATTTTTTTTTCATCATATTTTCTTCCATTTAAGTAAACTAATCTATATCCTGCTTCATTATTTACTAAAAGTTTCCCATCTGAATCGTATATTTTGCCACGATAACCGTTTATTCTCTTTACTTTAACACTATTTTTATTAGACATTTTTTTATATTTTTCCACTTTTACTATCTGCATAAAAAAAAGTCGTGCAAAAATCAAACTATATATTATTACAACTATTATCAGGAAGTTTTTTCCCCTTCCTTTATCCGATTTTTTTAATTTTACCGATAATATTTTCCTTTTTAATTTCATATATTTTTCCTTGATTTTTTTATAAAACTATAGTTAAATAACAGGTATCCACCAAACATAACTACCATCTGATAGAAATGGAAATATGACAATTTTATATATAAATATGCTCCGTAAATGATAAATTGTATCAAGCTATAATAAATTATATTTATCTTTTCGTATCCTAATACCTTAGATAAAAAATAACTTATCATAAATATAATCGCAAAAATAATCCATAGTTCTATCAAAACATTTTTATCCTTAGATATTATTATGCAAATCAATGTAACCTCAAATATTCCATTTTTACCTCTTTTATAAGCTAAATATGTTAAATAAGGCAGAGCTATTATATTATAAGGAAAAGTTACTACCAAAGAATTTTCTAAAAAGATTAAAATCAGAATAAAAAAATTAAGCATCTAATCTAGGGAAAATTACACTAGCATATCCCCATAACTCCTCCAATCTATACAGATCTCTTGTCTCTTGATCTAGAACATGAATCATTACATCATTTCCATCGATCAATATCCAATGGGCTTCATTTTGTCCCTCTATGTGTAATCTTCTTTCATTCAATTCCATTAATTTAACTTCTACTTCCTCTGAGATAGCCCTTATATTTCTATTAGACGATCCTGTACATATTACAGCATAATCACATAAAGTCTGAGATAGCCCTTATATTTCTATTAGACGATCCTGTACATATTACAGCATAATCACATAAAGAATTTTTACCTTCAAAATCAAGGATTATTAATTCTTGTCCCTTTTTACTCTCAATAGCTTCCACTATCTTTTCTAATTTTTCCAACATAGTTCCCCCTATTCTTTTATGTAGACATTTATTATGTTATTTTCCCCACTGTTACTTTCTACCATATTATTTATCCCTAATTTCTTAGCTATTTTATAAGCTATATAGTAGTCTTCTGATCTATATTCTACCACAGTTAGATTACCATTTTCAGTTCCTTTAGAGATGTTTTTATACCCATCTTTTGTCAAAATGTTTTTAGCAGGTACAGTTACTTTATCTGTACCATGGATATTAATTTTAGTCTGTATATTTTCTTCTTTTCCCAAAATTATCACAGCATTAGCTAGAGTTGGCAGATCTAATTCTGATTTTATCTTGATATATTTTTCATCTAAACTCATAACTAATTTTTCTATTTGATAAATTTGCAAATCTTTATTAATTATATAACTATACTCACTATCCCTTTCATAGTTAGCGGCATTATATTTATATGAAAGAGCTTTTTCTATTTTCTTTCCTGTTCTGCCTGCATATCCAGATCTTCCATTACCATTCAATACATCTACTATTACATTTTCTGCACTTTCGCCATTATATTTATAATATTTTTCCATGAACAGTGAATTCAAATTAGAGGTCAACACATATCTCTTATCTTCTATCACAACTTCTGGAACATTGTATTTATAAGCTACATTTAATCTGACTTCACCTTTTTTTATCACTTCAAAACTATCCACTTTTTCTGGAAGTAATTCATTTAATCCATCCATAATCCCACGATAGTTTCCTACCCTGTCCAAATCTGCTATGGTTTTTTCCCCATCTAGCTGGATATCAAAGGGTATACTCAAAGACATTTTATCTTCATATACAACGAATACATTTTCTTTCCCAATAACCATATATCTTGGAATATCTATTATCCTTTTATTGTTACTGTTAATATTCATATACAATAAGCCCATTAAAGTTATCACAAGAAATATTATGATACTCAACAATTTAGATTTTTTTTGTCTCTTTGCCATAAAGCTTCCCCTCTTCTAAATATATTTCTACTTCTACTATCTCACTTACTTTATATCCAGAATCTACAATTTTTATTCTATTATAGTTTTCTGTATATCCATAAGCATAATCATCTTTTATAGTTTCCACCAATACCTTTGTTGTTTTACCACTGTTATTTTCTTTTGATAATTGTTCCATTTCTTTTCTTAGACTTTCTAATTTTTTAGCTCTATTTTTCTTAGTATTTCCATCTACCTTACCAGATAATTTACTAGCCACAGTATTTTCTCGATCAGAATATGGAAAAATATGCAAATTTGAAAACCCAATTTCACTTATCAGATTATAAGTATTTTTAAAATTTTCATCTTTTTCCTGTGGGAATCCCACAATCACATCTGCTGTAAATTCCAAGTCTTTTACCTTTTCTTTTAATCTTAATAATCTATCTTTTATAAGTGCTGTTCCATATTTTCTCTTCATTAATTTTAAAATTTCATCATCACATGACTGAAGAGAAATATGCAGATGTGGCATCATCTTAGAATTGTTTACCATAATATTTATAAATTTATCATTTATTTTGTCTGGATAGATAGATCCAAGTCTTACTCTCTCTACGCCTTCTATCTCAGTCACGGCTTCTAATAGGTCTTCAAAGTTTTTTCCTTCTTCTAAATCCTCACCATAGACACCCATATTTATACCAATTAATATAATTTCCTTATATCCTTCACCAATTAATATCTCAACCTCAGTTAAGATACTATTTAATTTTCTACTTCTACTTCTCCCTCTAGCAAAGGGGATCTTGCAATAAGAACAAAATTCATTACACCCATCTTGAATTTTCACATAGGCTCTACTCATTTCTCTCATTGTCGCAAATTCTAATTCACAATATTCATGATCATCAAATATATTATGAGAAATTATTTTTTGTATATCTTTTTTTTCATCTATTGATCTTACCAACTTCAAAATATCAGTTTTATTAGTATTTCCCACAACATAGTCTATATAATCCTTTCCCAATAAACTTTCACCGTCAGTCTGAGCATAACATCCTGTTATTATAACTACAGAATTTTTATTCGATTTCTTTGCACGACTCAATATATTCCTTGTTTTTTTATCAGCTATACTCGTTACAGTACATGAGTTCACTATATAGTAATCTGATTTTTCTTGAAAACTAACCTCTTCATACCCCTCTTCTAAAAACTGTTTTTTTATACTTTCAGTCTCATATTGATTTACTTTACATCCTAAAGTATAAAAAGCTACTCTCTTACCAAATTTCATTTAAAATTACTCCTCCCGCCACTATAGCTGCTGTTTCCGCTCTTAGTATTCTTCTGCCTAAGGAGATTATTTTCACACCTTTTTCATGCAAAAATTCTACCTCTGAATCATCAAATCCACCCTCTGGACCTATAAGATATAAGATTTTTTTTAATTTATCCAAGCCATCATAGTTCGTTATTTTATTTCCTTCTGCTCCCTCATAAGGCAAAAACACTAAATCATATTCATCATAATTAATCTCCTTCAAATTAGTGGGTTCAGTTATCTCTACTTTCCTTACTCCCTGGCATTGTTTCAATGCTTCTGTAGATATAACAACCCATTTATCTTTTTTTTCTTTTACTTTTACAATTGTTCTTTTGGTTTTCATAGGAATAATTTTATTTATTCCTATCTCAGTCAACTTTTGTATAGATAGATCCATCTTGTCATTTTTTAATAATCCCAAAGCTATATCTACCTTTACAGAAGTTGAATAACCATCTTCTAAAATTTCTTTTATTTCACCTAAGATTTCTTTCTTTTCCAACGAAAGTATCACACATCTATATTCTTTTTCACCATCAACTACTCTGACTTCATCTCCTACACTCATACGAAATGAATTTTTCAGATGATTTATATCTTTTTTATCTTTTATTTTAACTATATTTCCCTTTATATTTTCTTTTTCTACAAATACACTTATCATTAACTATACCATGTCCTTATTTTTCATCAAATCTGCCAAAGTAGTTTTCCCTAAAATCTCCTTTAATGCATTATCTAATTGTGACCATAGACAGTTAGTTCTGCAATCATTTTTGATACATCTTTGATTTTTTTCTTCATTACAGTCAACTACTTTTACCTCTTCATCTAAAATTTCATAGAGTTCAAGTGCTGTAATATCTTCAGGCGCTTTAGTGATCTTATATCCGCCATTAGGCCCTCTTTTCCCTTTGATTATATCTTTTTTCTTTAATTTAAATAGGATTTGCTCTAAATACTGAACAGATATATTTTGATCTAGAGCTATTTCTTTTATTCTTACTAGTCTATTTTCATTTAAATTTCCCTCTGCTATATTTATAACGGCTCTTAGCCCATATCTTATTCTTGTACTTATCTTCATAGGTTTCCCTCCGTTTTTCTTTTTTTATTAAAATGTTTATATGCCTTTGAAGTTACAACTCTTCCTCTATGAGTTCTTTTAATAAATCCAATTTTTACTAAGTAGGGTTCGTAGATCTCCTCCAAAGTTCTCCTATCCTCACCTAATAAAAGTGCCAATGTTTCAATTCCTACTGGTCCTCCACCATAATTATCTATGATAGATAAAATTATTTCACGATCTAATTCATCCAATCCATAATCATCGACTCCTAATAAATTCAAAGCTTCTTTAGCTATTTTTAAAGTTATTATCCCATCTCCACGAATCTCAGCATAATCACGAACTCTTTTTAAAAATCTATTGGCTATCCTAGGTAGTCCTGCTCTAGTAGTAGCTCCTATCAATGTAAAACTTGGAAGTTCTATTCTAATAGACCTTGCTGTAGGTCCTTTACCAATTATAATATCAATCTCACGATCTTCCATAGCCGGATAAAGAATCTCCTCCACTGATGTATTTAACCTATGGATTTCATCTATAAATAGAATATCCTGCTCCTCTAAAGATGTCAAAATTGCTGCCAAATCTCCTGCCTTATCTAAAACAGGTCCAGAAGTCACCTTTAGATTAGTCCCCATCTCTGTGGCTATAACTCCTGCTAATGTGGTTTTCCCTAGCCCCGGTGGCCCATATAAGAGAGTATGATCCATAGATTCACCCCTATTTTTAGAAGCAGTCATGAATATTTCCATTTTTTCCTTCAGTCTATCTTGACCTATATATTCGCTCAAAGTTTTAGGCCTCAGATTTTTTTGTACTTCTATTTCACCACCAAACTCAGATGCCGACAACAATCTTTCATCCATCTATAACTCCTCTAATCACTTACAATTCAAAACATTTTTTGTCACGAATTACACAAATTATCACAAATAAATCTTATTTTCTACCTTTTAATTTGCATAAATTTGTGCAATCTGTGACTAAGGCCTTTTAATTACTAATCACTACCTACTAATCGCCACTTAAACATATAAACTTATTGCAAATTGTATTCCACCTATTACAGCTCCTAAGATTGCCCCTATAACCTCTATATGCTTCAATTCATTGTTTGCTATTTTATATACCATTTTTTCCAATTCATCCAATTCAAAATTTCCAATTTTTTCGATAATTATATTCTTCATATCTACACTATCTTCCATTTTTTTGATTACTACTGTAAAAAATTCATCTTTATTTTCGTCAATAGCATCTTTTATATGACCTTTTATTTTTAATATCATACTATCTGTTATAAATAGACTGGCCATTGGAATTTTTGCCAATATTTCTTTTTCTAATTTATCTTCCACAATTCTGTCTACAATTAGATCAATCTCTTCCCCTAATTCTATATCTCCAATATTTGCAGTTATATCCTTCATAGAAATCAATTCATCTTGGATGATATCAGCTATATTTTCTGCCATCTCCATCTTTCGTTTTGGAATAAGTCCTTGGATTTTAAATCCCAATATATTTGTTTCTTTCAATGGCCTAAATAACATCTTAATTGCAAAATAATTTGTTATCCATCCAATTAATGCCCCTATCATTATCATTAAACTTGCTTTTAATAACATCTCTTCCTCCTACTTTTTTTCTAATACAAAATCCTTTTCTTTTCTTCATGATCTTTTAAACATTCCTTACTTATATTTTTAATATCTATCATTTTTTTGATTTATAACTATTTTTTTTGATACTTAAAACAACATAATATTTTATCATATTTAGTGCTTTTTTTCAATTCCCTTATTAATTTAGTAAAGAAAACAAAACAAATAAAACTCCTCCTTCCATTTCCTTTAAAAACTAAAAAAAGCAGTAGATAAATCTACTGCTTTTAAACATTTCAAATATATATAATTATACAGTTTCGATGTTTGAAGCTTGAGGACCTTTAGCACCTTCAGTGATTTCGAAAGTTACTTCTTCGCCTTCTTTTAAAGTCTTGAATCCTTCTTTGTTGATTTGAGAAAAATGTGCAAAGTAGTCATTTCCATCTTCAGCAGAAATAAATCCGAATCCTTTATCATCGTTAAACCATTTAACTGTTCCTTTTAACATGTGTGTTACCTCCGTAAATTTTAATACAGTGAACCTTACTTAATTTCCAAATGAAATTTTGTTCGCTCTCTGTTACTACATATATAGTATCTTAAAAGTTATATAAAGTCAACCTTTATTTATATTTATTTAATCTAACTTTAAAAATTTTGTTTTTATACTATATTCACTTCCTACCTTTTCCCTGATAACCCTCTCATATCTCTCCAATTGTTCATTATCCATAGAAATCCCGGATTTATAATCATAGATAATTATTTCTTTCTTTTTTTCATCTAAGTTAAGTCTGTCTATAATATGTGTCTTTTTTTTAATTGTTTCTTTTCCATCAATCCCTTCTTTTTCATAAGATACCAATTCTAATTCCTTAAAAACAGTCCATCTTTTATCAAAAACTTTAGAATTTTTAGATATAAACTCCTCCACTCTCTCAATTATTTTTTGAGTCCTTTCAATCCCTAACATATTACTATATTTATTTAAGGTCATCTGTTTGGCTATTCTTTTTTCCTCTTCACCACCATATTCTATATTTTCTAAGTAGTAATGAATAGCTAGACCAGACTTTCTCTTTAATTCTTTTTCTACACTGTGTTCTATAGAAATTTCTTTTTTCCCATCATCTTTATTTTTTTCTGTCTTCTCACTATTTTTTGAAGCTACAGCATCCCTATATAGATAAGGTTCTATATAGAATTTTTCATTACTGTTATCATCCTCTGGTTTTTCCTCATATGAAATAAATTTACCAATCATCTGAGTACCACCTTCCAATAGTTCTTCTCTAGATATATTAAAATATTTTTCAATTGGAGTTATTAGGAGATCATTCTTAAGTACAAATATTTCCTCTTTCGCCTTTTTAGTTTTTGTAGGTTCAATACATAAAAATAAATTTGCACGAGGTCTAGTCAGCCCTACATAGAGAGTATTTATCTCCTCATCTAAAAATATTTGTTCACTGTGTTCGTATATTTCTGTTTTTTTTATGGCACCACTATAGATAGAATTAGTAAATAGATAATCCTCTATATATTCATAATTTTTATCTAATTTAGCTAATAATTGAACTTTATGCTGCATCCCCTTATCTGAATATCCCGTCAATTTATAGCTAGATTCTTTATCTGATAAAAACATATACTCTGTATGAAAATCCAATCCCTTAGATCCATGGATTGTCATCAAAATTACAGAATTCAATTCAGATATTCCCACTTGTTTCAGCCCATTGGAGTCGCCATTCGACTTCAAAAAGCTCATAAACTCAGACAGATAATCATATTCCTCCATAAGTTCTAAGAAAAAATTAATATTTTTTATATCCCTTGTAGCACTATAAACTTCTAAAAAATTATACTCCTCAACTATTTTCCTTCCCATCTTTTTATAGGATAGTTCTTTTATTCTTTTTATCCTATCCAATTCTACCCTCAAATCATTTTTTATAATAATTTCTTCTATATTTTCACTTTCAATCAATAAATATCTCAATATATTTTCTCTATTATTTAGCAAATATTTAAGATCTTCCTCTCCTACTTCAATCGTTTTTCTAAAAAATTCTACCAGTGACATAAAATCATTATGAATAAAGAAGTTAAATAACCGCATTATTTCCTCTACACAAGGATGCTGCACAATAGAAAGACTGTTTTCCATTATATATGGAACTCCCAACTCCTTTAGTTTATCTCCTATTTTACCTAGGTTCTTCTTTTTCCTCCCAACTATTCCTATTCCTCTATAGTCAGGATTTCCATCTTTACCCCTATCTACGAATCTATTTTTAATATCTATTGCAATTTCAGAATGAATTTCAGGATCTACCATGACTGCTACAAATCCTTTATCGTCTTTTTTACAGCACTCAACTTCCTTATATTCCCATCTGTCATCTTCATTTTTGGTAATATGATTTTTAGAAACATGATCAAAAAATAAGTTAACAAAATCGATTATCTTTTTTTCACTCCTATAATTTGTTGGTAAAGATTCTGTACTAGCTCCTAAGATCCTGTCAAAACTAAGGAATAATCCCTTGTCCCCTCCACGCCATGAATAAATACTTTGTTTTTCATCGCCTACAATAATTATATTGTCACATCCCTTAGCAATAGACTCAATTATCCTCCACTGGGATACACTGGTATCCTGTGCTTCATCTAAAAATAAAGTTGATATTTTACCACCAATTATTTCATAAAAATTATCGGTAACTATACCATCCTTTACAAGATCTAAATCTTCCTCTATCATATATTCACTGGTATAGTTAGTTATATCAGAAAAAGTAAATTTTTTCTCCCTAAATTTTATATCATCATAGATAGATCTAGTTATCTTTTCTATCTCCAATATATCTTTTTCATAGGGAATTATCTCTTCAATAAAAATTATTCTTTCCAGTAATCTGTGGATCTCATCTTGGACTTCCAAAGCTTGAGCTTTTATATATTCTCTAACTTTCCCTCCCATTTGAGTTCCATTAATAATTTTATTTTCTAAAAAATCTTTTCTTTTTTCCAATATAAGAGTAATTAATTTCCCCTTATTGTCTAAGACTCCATGGAATTCTTCATCTATGATCTTTCCTGCTTTAGCCAAAACCTTTTCATAGACCTTTCCGTGATCGGTTACCAGCTCATCAACCAATTCAAAAGTTCTTACTATATTTCTGTACAATTCTTCTTTTATACTTTCTACATCATCACTTATTTCTTTTTTTTCTATTAGTGCAAACTTCCATCTCTCCTCAGATATTTTTTTTATGAGATCAATATATTTCTCCACCTCTCTATCTGCTGTTTTTTCCAAAAACTCTTTAATTTTATAAAATTCTTCTCCCTTTATAATACGACTAAATACCTCACCATAGATCTCTTCCGCTTCTACAGTGTTACTCATAGAATAAGTATAGATATTTAACGATGGCCCGATAGCTTTTTTAAAAATCTGAGCAATAAATGAATCTATTGTATAGATCCTTATCTTGTCTTTATTTAGTAGGAGTTCATTTTTCACTTTTTTTATCCTATCTATATCTATCTCAATTTGTGGATATAGATCTCTTATATTCCCTTCCAATTCTTTATTTTTCTGACTTAAATCATCTAAAAACTCAAAAATTCTAACTTTTAATTCTGCTGTTGCTGCACGGGTAAAGGTCATAAATAATATTTCATTGTAATCCTCTCCCAATAATATTCTAGATATATATTCTATAGCAAGTCTGTAAGTTTTCCCTGTTCCTGCACTGGCTTTTACTACTTTTCTATTCTTATTCTCCTTTAATTTCATCTAATTCACCAACCTTACATATATCTAGATATTCACACCTATCACACTTACTTGTTTTATTTCTCTCAAAAACTCCTAAGTTCAAGAATTCTTTTAGCTTCGTTTCCAAGACTCCTAAGTTTTTTTCCTTCCCATCAGGATCTATCTTATTTCTACCGTTCTCATCTTTTACCAATTTGATTTTTTTACTTTTTTCTAGATTTCCCATATCCACATTAAATATGTATTTTTCTGTGAGATCCGCTTCTCCTGCATATAAGATGCTATAAAAATCCAGCTGTCTTTCATTCATATTTCCAGTTTTAAAGTCAATAATATAGTCTTTTTTTTCAGCTTTAATTATAAGGTCTGCCTTAGCTCTACCTTTAATAACTATAGTTTTATTCTTTATCGTTTCCTCTAAAAATTCCTCTATCAAAAGTCCATTTATCCTCTCTCCACGTAACTCCTTTGAGATCTTCTTAAAAAATTCTCCTACACTGTCAGCCAAATTTTTATAAATAATTTCCTTATAATATCTTTCATTTAATTTTGGTAATTTCAATCTTCTTCTGCCTACTAATTCTTCTAAAACTCCCATAACTATTCCGACTTCTATCTTACCTTCTTCAAGCAGTGAATAATTCTTAGTCGATTCTATTTTTTTTAATACTGCCTCAAATAATTCATGGGCAAGATTCCCATATTCACGACGTGTAAGATCCATCTCTACCTCAAGTTCTTCCCTACTCAACTTTACTAAATACCGCAGATACATCTTGTATTTACAGTTAAATAATTCATCACACATATATGCTGTCACCCCAAATGGATCGTTTAATTCCTCCACCTCAAACTTCATTTCACTAGGTTTTTTCCCTTCAAATAACTTCTCATTCTCTTTTATATTTTTTACTTTAGAGTCTAGTTTTATTAGTTCTAAATAATTTTCTAACGGCTGCTTCAAGTGTCTAGATTTTATTTCAAACTGTTCCATAATTTCTTCTATAAATGGAGAAAGAGAACTATCTAAGCCTATATTTTTTATAGCTAGTATAGTAATGCTTTCACTGGTCATTACAGCTCTAAATAAATTATATTTTTCTTCTAGTCTGATCTCATCTATACTTTTTATACCTAAGTCTTTTTTCTGTTGTTCTGTAAATAAAAAAGTATTCTGCTTATTTTGTGGTATAAAACTATCTGAAATATTCATTAAAACTAAATTTTTGTTTTTCGTAGTTTTTATATCTTCAAGACTTTGTTTTCTTAATATTGTTTTGTGACTTCCTGCTATTTCCTTAAACTCTAAATATTTTAATATCAATTTTAATAATCCTTCTGATGTTTTTCCATACCCAAAAAAGTTTTTCCAACCATCCACTACATCCAAGTCTTCTATAACCTCTATCTCACTGAGAGCCTCAAAATACTTTCCAACATTTTCACTTCCATCCAAGAGTTTTTCCAACTGTTCAGTGGAAAAAGTAAGTTCTTCAGTCCATTTTTTCAAATTATCGTAAGTTCTCATCTGTTCTATATCTTCAAATATTCTGTGAATAAAATTTCTTTCTCCTAACTTTTCCGCTATGATATATTTCGTTAAATATTTATAACCTTCATTTACCAACACCTTAAATTGCTCCAATTCTTCAGGTATAATTCTATAATATTTAGAAATTTCATCTCCTTTAATTATATCTACCACAGTGTGAAGTTCTAGTGCTAATTCCCCATCTATTTCTTCTAAAGTTGATAATAATTTATGCAATCCTTCCAAGAGAGAAAAAATAGGTAGATCCGATATATATCTAGTCCCATTGAAAAAATTATTATATTTATAGTTTTCGTTATTTGCATCAAAAATTTTAACATCCATATCTTTTTCATTCTTATCTTTAATTTTATTTTGTGTATCCAAAATTTTTAGGAGTTCTGTAAACTCATCATCTACAGTATAAATTTCTATTTTTTCAGTAGTTCTAGATACTTTCTCACCTATATTTACCCCCTCCATAGCTAAAGTTTCTTCACAGAAATCCTCTTTATCCATCTGTAATTTTAGAGTTATAGAAAATCCTTCACCCTCTAATCTTTCCACTATCCATTTCTCCAGTGGAGTAAAATAAATTTTATTATATATAACTATATCCCTATATTCATTCAGACTTTTAGAACTATAGTTTTCATCTTTTTTTATAAAAGTAGGATCTGTATAGTTTTTATCTGACAAGAATTTTATATAATTTTTTTCAATATCTAGGAACATATCATATATTTTTTTCTGCCATTTTCTGAGGTCTTTAATCTCTGTTAATCTATATTCCTTCAACAGTTTGAAAAAATTTAAAAAATTAGCAGCAATGTCGATTACATCATAATAACTCTCTACTCCTAATTCCTTTCTATTTTTGAGACTCAACGATCTGTAAAAAGCGATTACTTGTTTTTCTTCCCGTAACACCATCTCATCACTCAAAAATAAGTTAGTTTTAAACTCTCCTAATCCAATAAATTTAGGTTGTTTCAAAAATATATTAGGAATTTCCCTACCTTTTCTTTCTTCCAAACTCTCAAAATATCTTTCCTTAGCTAAACTTTTATCTACCGACTTAGGAAAAATATGAATTTTCCCTGCCTCTATATCTTCTATTATCTCCTCGGTGTAGGAGTAGTATTTTATTTTCATTTTTTCATTCTCCTTTTGAGATTTTATTTTTTGTCACGAATTACACATTAAAATTATACAACAATTTTTCCATATAAAAAAGGTAATATACAACATGTTGTATATTACCTTTTATTCATATTTTCTAGTTCTTTCTCCCTCTGTTTCATTCTTTCATCAGGTGAAATTGGTTTGTCAGATTTAGAACTCATACCTCTAAAATCATTTAAATCTATATTCCTATTATTATTTTTATCCACTTGTTTTTTTTCTATTCTAGTTCCTTTTTGTCTATCAGATCCTTTAGGAGTAAATTTTTCTTTTTTATTAGATTTTATATTTTTTCTTTTATTTATCTTGCTCATAATTACTCGAACTATTATCATATAAATAATGATTTTTATTATAAAATCAAATTCCATAGCTATCACCCCTTACAAATTTCAAAAACTTCTTCTACATGACCTTTCACTTTCTTCTACATGACCTTTCACTTTTACTTTTCTCCATTCTTTTATTATCTCATTGTTTTTATCCAATAAAAACGTAGATCTTACTATCCCCATAGATGTTTTCCCCATGATTTTTTTTCCTACCAAACACCAAATCTTTCACATATCACACCATCTATATCACTGAGTAAACTGAATGGTGTTTCTAATTTTTTAGCAAAGTTAGATTGTTTTTTTACAGTATCTCTACTTATTCCAAAAATTTCTATCCCTAGCTCTTTAAATTCTCCGTAGGATTCACCGAATCCTTTTGTTTCTGTTGTTCACCCAGGTGTATTTGCTTTTGGATAAAAAAACAAATTTTTTTCCCTTTATAAGCAGATAAATCAATCATATTTCCATTTTGATTTTCTAAAATAATCTCCATTAAAAACCTCCATAAACTTTAAAAAAAGTAACGTGATATTGCATTCAGTATAATTTCCTTGGCTATTAAAGAAGGTAATATACAAATATATATATTACCTTCTTTATTGATTATTTCTTATTTATAGCAGGGTTAATTCATGGGTTACCCTTGCAAGTTCTTAGTTATTAATTCTTGGTTAATCCCCACTTTGTTTTCTCCTGCTGCTGTAAATGCCGTAGCTAGGTTAACTACATTTTGTAATTCCGATGGAATTATAATCTTAGTTGCCTTTCCATCCGCTACCTTAACAAAAGCTTCCATAGCCTTAAGTGATAGAACTTCCTTAGTAGGGTGAGAATCATTTAATAATTTCAATGATTCTGCACGAGCCTTAGTCACTTCTAAGAGTGCTTCAGCTTCCCCTTCTGCTACCCTTATAGCAGCTTCTTTATTAGCTTCTGCTCTTAAGATTGCTGATTGCTTTTCACCTTCTGCTACTAATATTGACGAAGTTTTTTCACCTTCTGCAATTAGTATTTTTTGTCTTCTCTCTCTTTCAGCTTTCATTTGCTTTTCCATAGCATCCTGAATCTCTGCAGGTGGCATGATATTTTTCAATTCCACTCTATTCACCTTAATTCCCCAAGGATCTGTAGCTTCATCTAAGATAGATCTCATCTTGGTATTTATAACATCTCTAGATGTTAGAGTAGCATCTAATTCCAAATCACCTATTATATTTCTTAGTGTAGTTGCTGTAAGATTCTCTATCGCACTTAGAGGATATTCTACCCCATAAGTATATAATTTAGGATCTGTAATTTGAAAATATATTACCGTATCTATCTGCATAGTCACATTATCTTTTGTAATAACCGGTTGAGGTGGAAAATCTATAACTTGTTCCTTTAACGATACCTTTCTAGCTATTCTATCAATAAATGGGATTTTTAATCTAAGACCAACTTCCCAAGTATCCATATAGGCTCCTAACCTCTCGATAACATATGCCTGCGATTGTGGTACAATCCTGATATTAGTTACAACTAATAATATAACTACTAATATCAATGGAAAAAATAAATATAACATGTTTGCCTCCTTTTATATCTTCTTTTTAAGTATTAATTTATTTCCTTCTACTCTTTCTACAACTCCTGTATCTCCTACTTCCAATATTTCATCACAAGTAGCTCTCCAATATTTCCCATCTAATTTCACCTCATAGAGATCTATCTCTATTTTTTTAGAAATTTTAACATCTTGACCAAATATCCTACTTTCAATAGGTTTTCTTTTTTCTAAAAGTTTTTTAGCTATTGGTCTAGTTAATATTAGAAAAAAACCACTGAGTCCTACAAAGATATAAAATTCATTTATAGGACTTTTTATCATCCCTGAGATCAATGTCAATATTGCAGCTGCAAAAGCAAACCATATACTCACCAATGCCGGTACCACTAACTCTACACCTATAAATACAAGAGTTAATAAAAACCACCAAATCATTTCATTATTCCATATCATTCTATCACCCCATATTTTTCTTTATCCACTCTTTTATCTCTATATCCTCTATAGTTAACTTGTCTGTTTCATTATAAAGATCTGGTTTTATCATAAAAAAGTTTATATATATATTATTCCCTTTTTTATAAAATAAATCAAGATGTAGTGGTAAGAATACAACTTCTCCCTCTCCTAAATCTTCCAAACTTAATTTTTTCAATGGATCTATCACCATATTCATATAGTCCATATCCTCTAACATCCACATATTGTTGTTCCAGAATCTTCCTTCATTTACTTAAATTTAAAAAACAACTAACTTTTCTTCATTTTTGATTATTACTTCGAATAATAATCTTTTTTTATACCTATTCGTAATAATATAATTCCTTAGTATAAAATAAATTTAAAAAAATAAAATCAGATTCCCTTAATATTTACTCTCTGTATACTTAAAAAAACCCAACATTTCTGCTGAGTCTTTATAATTTATTTTATTTTTGGATATATGGTCATCGCATATAATGGTCCTGAATGAGAACCAATAGTCGATCCGACTTCACATCTCGAACGATAGTCTACATTGCTAAATTTTTCTACTGATTTCCTAAGTTCATCTGCGTTTTCAGACTGATGCTTAGTCCCGCCCCATCCAGTATATAAAACTATAGATCCATTCTTAGCTTCCTGTTTAAGTAATTTTTCCATATATCTCATGGCACCCTTGTCTCCAATGGCTTTTTTCTCATTATGAACTTCACCATCTTCAACTTTTAATATAGGTTTTATATTTAATACCCCACCAATTTTAGCTGACGCTTTTCCTATTCTTCCACCTCTTTCAAGGTATTTTAATTCATCTACTACAAAGTATATCTTACCTTTATTTCTCATTTCTTCTATATTTTCTATAATTGTCTCAAAAGTTTCCCCTGCCTTAGCCATCTTAGCTGCTTCTAAAGCTAGATGTCCAGATCCTAACCATACATTCTTAGAATCAATTATGGCTATATCTTTTTCCTCCGGTAACATTCCACGTGCCACCTTAGCTGCCTGCTGTGTTCCGCTTAATTTACTAGATATCACTATTGTTATTATTTTTTTATATCCCCTTTTCAATAACCTTTGATATAGATTTTTAAATTCCGCTGGAGATGGTTGAGAAGTCTTAGGTATAATCCCCTCACTTATAATCTTATGCCAAAAATCTGTTTTAGATATGTCTACCCCATCTTTATAATATTTATCTTCATTAAATTTTATCTTTAATGGAATGATATTAACCGATAGATCACCAATAAGTGCCGGTGTCAGATCCGAAGTAGAATCTGTGATTATTGCTATTTCAGGCTGATTTGGATCTTTATTTTCAATATATAAATAATAATGATAGTTATCCTGTTTCCCTATGTACTCCTCATGTTTTATACCTTTAGTATTTACTATAGCTATATTCCCTTCATCTGTACTTTCATTTCCTAATACTGCAAATATATTTAAAGTGTTTTCATCTATATTTTCCTCATAAAGGTCAGATATTAGATCTGTTAAATTTTTATTTTCATACATAATCTTTCCATTTACTAAAGCTATATAGTTTCCTTCACTTATAACCAGATCTTCGACCTTTGTATCTCTTACAGCTTTTGTAATTTCAATAGATTTATTTCTTCTGGCATCTTTCACTACCTGTTCCAAATTTTCAGACTTATTCTTTATATAAAAATTCCCTTCTAACATAGTCTTAGTTTCATAAACTTCTACATTTTTAGTTGCTCTTCCAGACACTATTTTCGCCGCTGAGATAATATTTTTATTATTTGGTAACAGCACTATTTCTTTAGCATCTATCTTAGCTATTGCCATTTCCATATCTGCTACACTTGGATTTTGCCCCTGTCCGCCAATAAGTACACAAGTTGCTCCGGATTTAATGAATAACTCTCCCATCTCATAGGTATCAGCTATTACAAAATAGGCTTTTTTTTCTGTATTTTCATTTTGAATCATTACATGAGCTGAATTTTGATCCATCAAATCTTCTTCTGCCAGATATAAATTTCTATGCTGCAATTCCATATTATCTATCTTAATATTGTTCAATCCACCATATTTCATAGCTATTTCCAATACAGCTCCTGGGTTATTTGTATGGATATGTGTTTTAGTTTTAGTCGAACTTTGAGCTACTACCATTGAATCTCCCAGTCCTTTTATCTCTTTTTTTAAATCTTCAATATTAAACTTCCCAGCCTGAACAATAAATTCAGTACAATATTTAAACTCAATATCAACCTCAACATTAGTAGCTTCTAGCCTTTCCCTTCTATGAGCCTGGCTTTTCACGATTCTTTCTAAGTCTTTTAATAACTCAGAATCAGTTATTGATTTTTCAAATCCTTCAATAAAATAAAATACACCCATCCCACCTGCATCTACAACTCCCGCTTCTTTCAATTTTAATAATTGATTAGGAGTTTCTTCTACAGCTTGATATGCAGCTTCCTTTACATACGAAAGATATGGAATAAAATTATCTCTTGGTCCATCATATTTCTTAGCTTTTTCAGCTATAACTCTAATTACTGTAAGCATAGTACCTTCTACAGGATTACTTACAGCTTTATAAGCCAATCTAGAAGCCTGTTCAAAAGATCTTGTGATATCATCTATATTTAATTCTTCTTTATCTTCAAATCCATTTAAAAAGCCTTGAATAATTTGAGATAAAATTGTCCCAGAATTCCCTCTAGCTCCTAATAATATTGCTTCTGATAATAACTCACAAAATTCAGGCATTGTAGGCTCATGGTTTAATTTCATCAATTCATTTTCTACAGCCTGCATAGTCATAGACATATTTGTTCCAGTATCTCCATCTGGCACAGGATATACATTTAAGTCATTCAATATATCTGCATGCTTAGACATCCATCTACTACCTGCTATAAATAACTTAATTAACCTCGTAACATTTAAGTGTTCTATTTTCATAATTATACTCCTTCTTTTTTACTTTTTACTCTTGTATTCCTCTATAATCTTGCTCCAAATTCCATTGACTTTTAATATTGTCTCTATAAATTCCCTTACAGCACCATATCCACCATTATTTTTACTTTTAAAATGTGCAAATTTCTCTATATCTGATACAGCATCTGCTGTTATTCCTACATAACTTGCTCTCATCATCGCAGGTATATCATTGATATCATCCCCCATATAAGCCACATTTTCATAGTTATAATCGTATTTTCTGAGCAATTCATCCAAGGTTGCAATTTTATTTCCTACCCCTTGATATATATCTAAAATACCCAATTCTAAGGCTCTATGTTCCACTATTTTAGAGATTCTTCCAGTTATTATAGCTACCTTTATCCCATACTTTATAGCCTGAGCTATTGCCATTCCATCTTTCACATCAAATGACTTTGTCTCTATCCCATTGTTATCATATGAGATCTTCCCATCGGTCATAGTACCATCTACATCTAAAATTATTATCTTTATTTTTTCTAAATTTATTTTCATTTTCACCACCTTAAAATGTTGGAGGAGTGACTACCCATATCGCTCTTACTAATCTAACTCCAAGGTTTCTAAATTTATGCTTTTGAGTAGATTTGAAATATAAACTATCTCCCTCTTTCAATACATAATTTTTGCTTTCAATCTGTACTTCTAATTCTCCTTCAAGAATAAATATAAACTCTTCGCCATTATGATTATAGTAATCTCTTCCACTTTCTCCTCCAGGCTCAATTTCATACAATATTGGTTCCATATGTTTTTCTATATTTGAAGTAGTCAATAGAGAGATCATTGTTTTAGAATCTATACTTTCCACCTTGTTTCTTTCGTTTTTTCTTACTACATCTGTATCTTTTTTCTCATCATCTTCCTCTATCAATGAGCTTACTCTTACATCTAATTCATTAGCAATTTTCTTTAAGTTTTCAATAGATGGAGATGCTTTACCTTGCTCTATTTGAGATAAAAAACTAGCTGATAAGTCCACTTTAGAAGCCAATAACCTCAAAGAATATCCCTTATCTTTTCTACATTTTTTTATCCTTTCTCCTAATGCCATCTTACTTCACCCCTTTAAAATTTTAAGTACTTCAAACATTGCTCTCATCATGGTAATTCTTCGTATTTTTTCTCTATTTCCATTAAAGAGATATTTTTTTATGTATTTTTTATCTCCTACAACTACTCCAATATATACAGTCCCAACTGGTTTTTCTTCAGTTCCACCATTTGGTCCTGCTATTCCTGTTACAGCTATCTTTACATCTGTACCCAACCCATTTAACATTTCCTCACAAGTTTCGTAAGAAACAGCTCCATAGAGATCTAAAGTCTCCTTCTTCACTCCTAATCTCGACTGTTTAGAATCATTACTATAACATACGATTCCTTCTTTGAACACATCAGATATTCCGTCTACCTCAATAAATTTAGAGGCTATCATACCCCCTGTACAAGATTCTGCAAGAGATATATAATATTTTTTATCCTTTAAATATTTATAGATTGTGGCTTCTAATCTCTCCTCATCTTCACCTATTATATTTTCACCTATTATATTATATAAACTTGATGTTATTTTATCCACACTAGGTTTATTAGTACTTATTGTTTGCAGTCTTATTATTATACCATAATCTTTTACCAAGAACTCATAATGAATTCCCTTTAATCCAAATAAATGGTTGACTTTTGTTTCTAATACCGATTCAGGTATACCCCATACTAAGATATCTTTTATATATATATTTCCCTCTAACTTTTCTTGAGATATCAGTAATTTTAAAAACTTAGGAAATAAATTATATAGCTCCCTAGGTACTCCAGGAAATGCTGCTATTTTATCTATATATATTCCTTTACACATTCCTGCATCATTAATAATCGTTTGACTCCCATATGGTTTTTCAGCTTCCCTCAAATTTTTATCTTCCAGTATAAGGTTATGAGAATCATACTTTTCCTTTAGATCTATATAGTCCTCTTTATCTACCACTAAGTCTACATTTAAAAATTTAGAGATAGCTAATTTTGTCAGATCATCCATCGTTGGACCCAATCCACCGCTCAATATAACTAAGTCTGATTTTAAATTTCCATATTCTATAGCTTCTACAATATCTTTTATATTGTCACCTACTACTAACTTATGTCTTATCTCTATCCCCATATTATCTCTCCTAGAAAATTATTGTCATCAATGTTATCAATAAAAAATTAGCCACAACTCCTGCTAAAAAATCATCTAATACCACTCCTACTCCATATCCATAACGCTGTGATTTGTCTATGGGACCTAACTTAGTTATATCAAAAAATCTAAATAGTAAAAATCCCAAGATTACAGCGACCAGAGTTTCTTTATATCCCACTGGATTAACTAAAAACATTGTTACCATAAAACCTAAAACTTCATCTATAACTACTTTTTGTGGGTCTTTTTCTTTAAATATCTCCCTTTCACATCTATCCGATACATATATTGACAAGGCAAAAAATCCTGTTAAAAATAAAAAATAAAATGAGTTATATAATCTAACATCAGCTATTACTAATCTAAATGAGTTTAACATAAAAAATAATGGTATTGCACCTAGTGTTCCCATTGTTCCCGGAGCTTTAGGAAAATCTCCCAGTCCAAACCAAGTAGCTAAGCCTCTTACAACCTCTTTTTTCATAATTTTCTCCTCCATTTTTTTATATAGAAACCAACACCCTATAGGTGTTTCAACTAGTTATTATAACATATTTTAACTTTGAACTCAAAGCCGAAGGCTTTTATTTAAAAGCTTCCTTTATCTTAATAGGACTTTATTTTATTATATACTAATTCCACTTTTTTTAATAAGTCCTCCACATTTCCATTATTTTCAATATATATATCTGCTTTTTTTCTTTTTTCCATCAATGGCATCTGTGCATCTATTATTTTTTGGGCTAATTTTTCTTTTATTTTATCTCTGACTTTTATTCTTTCTACTTGAATACTCTCATCTATGCATACTACCAATACCTGGTCACAGAGATATTCCAACCTTGTTTCATATAAAAGAGGGATATCTAATATTATCAGCTTTTCCTCTCTGTTATTTTCTATTTCTTCAATAATTTTTTTCACTATAATAGGGTGCATTATATTGTTTAAAAGTTCCCTTTTTCCCTCATTTTCAAATATTATTTCCCTTAATTTTTTGCGATCTAAATGTCCATCATCTATTATTTCAGAGCTAAAATTCTCCTCTAACTTTTTTAATATCTCTATAGAATCTGAAACTTCCCTTGAAATTTCATCTGCATCTATTATATAACTACCTAATTCTTTTAATTTTTTGCTAACTGTACTCTTTCCACTTGCTATTCCACCTGTCAGCCCTAATATCATAAATTTTCTCCCTTTTTCAACACATTTTTTATGTAAACTAAAATCTGAATTTTTTTCTTATTTCTATAGATTATCACTACCTAATTATACCTCAATTTAGCAAATAAATTTTAATATCTTGTGTCAATTTAAAAGCCCCCAAAATTACTGGAGGCTTCAATATTTATAACTTCTCATGTAGATTGTTACTAGTACTACATTTACATCCCAAAGCTATCTTTATAGACTGCTTTTCATCTATATATCTTACTTCCCACCCTATACATTCAGGGTCACCATCCTCCATTTTTATAACTTCTTTCTTTTCTATTTTTAACTTTTCTCCTGTTGTTCCTATTGATTTTAAAAATTCATCTTTTGTCATATATTTTCATCCTCCTGATATGTTCCATGCAAACTGATAACTACAAAGGTAATTTCAGAATTTTTTTCTGTGTTTTTAAGTTTTAATTTTAACCTATTATATCATATTTTTATAAATTATTTGACACTCATCCAAAACTAGTGTACCGTTTAGCTAGAACACTAGTTTTGAAAAAGAGGAGGAGGTATGGAATTCAAAAAAAATATTCCTATTTATTTACAGATAGTGGATAAATTAAAGCAGGATATATCCTTGAAAATACTCACACCGGGAGAAAAATTAATGTCTACACGGGAGATGTCGGTAAAACTTAAAGTTAATCCCAATACAGTCTCTAGGGTATACAAAGAATTAGAATTAGAAAATATTGTTTTTACAAAAAGGGGGATGGGGACATTTATTATAGAAGATGAAGCTATCCTGCAAAATATAAAACAGAAGACAACCAATGATATCATGATTAAGTTTATTCATGACATGAGAAATCTCAATATCTCACCAAAAGAAGCAATAATGATGTTAAAAGAGATGAAGGAGGAACAATGGAAAATCTAATTATAAATAACTTAACTAAAGGTTATTTCAAAAAAAAAGCCTTGAATAACTTTTCATATTCGTTTAAAAAAGGTATGGTCTATGGATTAATCGGCCCAAATGGAAGTGGAAAAACTACTTTAATGAAAACTATCTATGGATTAGTTAAACCAACTAGTGGAAACTTATCTATTAATAATAATAAAATTTCATTCAAAACCAGGAAAAATATTGCTTTTATGCCTACGGAAGATATTTTTATGTCTAGTCTCACAGTTTCAAAAGTTTTAAATTTTTATAGCGATACTTTTGAAGATTTTTCTTTAAAAAAAGCACATAAAATCCTCGAAAATATGAAATTACCTCTAGATGAAAAAATAGAAACGTTTTCAACAGGGATGAGAATGAGATTAAAAGTTACCTTATGTCTAAAATAGTACTATCGTGATCTCTTCCCATGCTTTAAACGAAATGGAATTTATCTTTGAACAAGTTTTGTTTTTAAATGAAGGTTCACTCGTTAGAGACATTAATTTAGAAAAATTTAGAGGCACTGAAAACAAATCTTTAGAATCACTTTATTGGGAGGTATATAATGTTTAATTTGATCAAGTTTGAAATGTTAAAGCGGAAAAAAACGTTTTCAATTTTAGGGATCTTATTTCTCTTAATGCAGGGATTTATTATTTATAAAACCACTATCCTAACAACAACTGATATCAATATTATGGGAAATGGAGCCTTATTAATTTTTATTAGTTATTCTTTATGACTCCTTATAGTGGATTTACGATAGTTTTTTCTAAATATCACTACTCTTATACTTTGGATCAGTGGGTGGTTAATAGACAATAAAACAGATTTTTAAGATCAAATTAATTTTTTTTGAACAAGTCTAATTAATAGAAAAAAAGGAAAGATACCACAGCATCTTTCCTTTTTATTTTATTAATATTATCTACCTTCTACCATTCCTACCTTAGTCAAAGCTGCTTCTAGAGCTTTTTGCGTTACGGCAATATCTCTATCTTCTTTTAACTTAGCTAGCTTTTGCTTAGCTAATTCTGCTTCTCTTCTAGCTACTTCCACATCAATATCATTGATATTGATAGCTTCATCAGCTAATACTAAAGTTCTCTCTTTGGAGATCTCCAAAAAACCACCTGCTACAAAGAATCTCTCCTCAGCACCATTAGATTTTATTTTCATCTCTCCTACAGCTAATTCTGCAACTAAAGGAGCATGTTTTGCTAATATACCCATGTCACCCTCAGAAGTTCTCAAAATTACCCTTTCAACTTCACTTTCTAATACTTTTTTCAGAGGAGTTATAACTTCTAATTTAAAAGTCGCCATATCTTATTCCCCCTTCAT
>NBMF01000008.1 GCA_002084825.1 Fusobacteriia bacterium 4572_74 | reverse complement strand
TACCCAAACCTCCTAATTTTTATTTACTTTATTGTATTAAAAAACCCATAGAATTAATAGAGGCTTTTTTAGCGCGTCTATTTCTATGGGTACAGTATAAAAAATTTTAGGGAGTTTTTTTAGTTTGATTTAATAATCTAGAAAATAAAAACAAATAGAATTTTATAGATCTACTTCAAAAAATAAAGAAAAGTTATAATTATACTATAAAGGAGAAATAATATTTTTAATATTGTTGATTTGCTTCTTTTAAGTTTATTTATATATTTAGCTAAAAAAAGGATGAATTTAATTTTTTTCATTTCAAATGGAACCTTGTTTAGTGATTTAAAAATTTGTTCTTCATATTGTTCCTGAGTTTTCATATATAACACCTACTTTTTTTTAAAATTTTTAGAAAACAAAAAGAGAAAAATACCTTGAAAGTATTGGTAATATGATAACATATTTAACAATTGTTGGAAAGAAATTTTCTGACATGAAATAAATTGTTTTGAAATTAAGAATTTTATGAGTATAATATGGAGAAGTCATAAATTATAATTTTTTTTTTTAGTAAAATATGATTAATATAGATATAAAAAACGTTTGGAATTCGGTGTAAAATGTGCTATTATCAAAATGTAAAACATTTTATATAATCGTGATTAGATTTTATGAATGTATAAAAATAAGTTTAAAAATGACTTAAAATTAGATTGTATTAAATAAAAATAATTTTTAATAATAAATTTGGAGGTAGATCATGTTTGAAATAATGAAAAAAGAGTATTTAGCAGAAAATATTGTGCTTATGGATATTAAAGCTCCTAAATTAGCTAAAAAAGCTATGCCAGGACAATTCTTAATAGTAAAGGTAGATGAATTTGGTGAAAGAATCCCTTTAACTGTATGTGATTATGATAGAAAATATGAAACTATAACTATAATTTATCAAATCGTTGGAAAGAGTACAGAAGATATGGCAGTTTTTGAAGTGGGAGATCATTTTCAAGATGTAGTTGGACCTTTGGGACAAATGAGTGAATTTATCCATGAAGATATAGAAAAATTAAAAAAACAAAAGATTGTTTTTATAGCTGGAGGAGTTGGAACAGCACCAGTATATCCGCAAGTTAAATGGTTTACAGAGCAAGGAATAGAGGTAGATGTTATAATTGGAGCTAGAAATAAAGACTATGTAATCTTAGAAGAAGAATTTAGAACTTTAACACCAAATGTATATATCTGTACAGATGACGGTTCTCAAGGACTTCATGGTAGAGTAACGGACATGCTTTCTAAATTAGTAGCTGAAAATAAAAAATATGATCATGTAGTAGCTATCGGACCTATGATAATGATGAAGTTTGTAACTTTATTGACTAAAGAATTAAATATACCAACTACAGTAAGTTTAAATCCGTTGATGGTAGACGGAACAGGGATGTGTGGAGCTTGTAGAGTTGTCATCGATAATGAAGTAAAATTTGCCTGTGTAGATGGTCCTGAATTTGACGGTCATAAAGTAGATTTTGATGAAGCACAAAACAGACTTAGATTAAGAAAGGAAAATAAATTAGAACCTAATGAAAATACAAACTGTCCTATCGAACATGAAGAAGTAACAGATCCTAAGAAAAGAGCAAAACCAAGGATGTTAGAGGCTACATCTAGAAGTAAGTGTTTTGATGAAGTTAATTTAGGACTTACTTTAGATGAAGTAGTAAGAGAAGCTAAAAGATGTTTAGATTGTAAAAATCCTAGATGTGTATCAGCATGTCCTGTAGGAATTGATATTCCAGGATTTATTAGAGAATTAAAAAATGTAGAAGTGGGGAAATCAGCTGAAATTTTAGCTAAATATACAAAATTAGCATCTGTATGTGGAAGAGTTTGTCCTCAAGAAAAACAATGTGAAGGATCTTGTATAGTAGGAATAAAGAGTGAACCAGTAGCAATCGGACTTTTAGAAAGATTTGTTGGAGATTGGAGCTTAAAGCATTTAGAAGTAACTTCTACTCCTAAAAATGGAAAAAAAGTAGGAGTAATTGGAAGTGGACCAGCAGGATTAGCAGCATCTGCAGAATTAGCTACTTTAGGATATGAAGTAGATGTATTTGAATCATTGCATAAATTAGGAGGAGTATTGACATACGGTATTCCAGGATTTAGATTACCTAAAGATGTAGTAAATGGTGAAATTGGAAGAATTCATAAATTAGGAGTTAATTTTAACACTAACGTAGTAGTAGGAAAGACAACTACTGTAGATGAATTATTAGATGAAGGATACGATGCTGTATTTATTGGAAGTGGAGCAGGATTCCCTAGATTTATGGGTATTCCAGGAGAAAATTCAGTAGGAGTTTTATCGGCCAACGAATTTTTAACTAGAGTAAACTTAATGGGAGGGCACAAGGCAGAGTATCATACTCCTACAACTATCGGTAAAAAAGTAGCTGTAGTAGGAGCAGGAAACGTATCTATGGATGCTGCTAGAGTTGCTAAGAGACTAGGAGCGGAAGCTCGTATAGTTTATAGAAGAAGTGAAAAAGAGATTCCTGCTAGACATGAAGAAGTAGAACATGCAATAGAAGAGGGAGTTAAATTTAACTTATTAACTAATCCTATTGAAATAATAGCTGATGAAACTGGACAAGTAATAGGATTAAAATGTGTTAAGATGGAATTAGGAGAAGCTGATGAAAGTGGAAGAAGAAGACCACAACTAATAGAAGGATCTGAATTTGTTATCGAGGTAGATACAGTTATCATGTCAATTGGAACTATGCCAAATAATTTGGTAACAGGAACGACTAAGGATCTTGAGTTAACTAAATGGAATACGATTCAAACTATGGAAAATAAAGAAACAGCAACTTCTAGAGAAGGCGTATTTGCTGGAGGAGATATCGTAACAGGTGCTGCTACGGTAATATTGGCTATGGGAGCAGGAAAAGATGCTGCCCACGAAATTGATGAATACATTAAAGGAAAAAATTAATTTTTTAGAATAAATTATAATACAAAAAAGAAGTCAGTTTGTATAAAACTGACTTCTTTTGTATAAACTGTTAAAAATTGGGAGGCAAAATATGGATTTAAAAAAATTTATATATAAAGGTGATGATTTAGGAGTTACTTTTAAAGTAGATGGAACTATAAAAATAAAGGTTTGGGCTCCTAATATAAAAAATATTATCTTAAATTTATATTCTAAACATGATTCACAGAGACTTATTTTTTCTAAAAATATGGTTAAATTAGAGGAAGATGTTTGGAGTATTATTTTAAAAGAGAGGGAAACAGGTTATCCAAATCTCGACAAATTTTTTTATGACTTTAAAGTTCAGCATCTAGATGGAACTATAAAATATGCTTTAGATCCCTATGCTAAATCGATGGCAAGTTTTATACCTGATGGTGATGCAAATAATATAGGAAGAGGAGCCATTATATCTATGAACTCAGAGGAAGCAGGAAAGAAACCAACTAGCATTGGAATGTCTAATCTAGGTTCTCCTACAGACATGGTAGCCTATGAGATCCACATAAGGGATTTTACCATAGGTCTCGATATGGAAGATTCAGGAACTTTTAAGGCTTTTTATGAATATGATGAGGGTGTAGAGCATTTAAAGGAATTAGGAGTCACCCATGTTCAATTTTTACCTATACAAAATTACTTTACTGTAAATGAAGGAGAAAAAAAATATAATGAGTTGGAATCATCATATAATTGGGGATATGATCCACATAACTATTTTACATTGGAGGGATGGTTGGCTGCAGATGCAGAAAATCCATATAGTCGTATAAAAGAACTGCGAAATTTGGTGAATAAACTCCATGAGAATGGAATTGGAGTTATTATGGATGTAGTCTATAATCATACTTATAATTGGGATATATTTGAAAATTTAACTCCAGGATCTTATTATCGTATGTTTGGTGAAAGTATCTCTGGAGGAACGGGGGCAGGGCCAACTTTAGAAAGTAGAAACCTTATGGTAAGAAAATTAATTATTGATTCAATAAGATTTTTTATAGATGAATATGGGATAGATGGATTTAGATTTGATCTTATGGGTTTTATGGATATAGAGACTATGCTGGAGATTAGAAAAGCAGTAGGAGATAATATAATACTACAGGGGGAAGCTTGGAATTTTACAGATCTTCCTATCAATGAAGCTCCTGTAAAGGGGCATATAGCGAATTATCCTCATAAGATAAATTTAGCTGTTTTTAATGATAGTACCAGAGATTCTTACTTAGGAAAAATTCACGAAAAAGGATTTGTTCAAGGTAACTATAATTTTACGGATATATGTAGAGCTGGAATTATAGGAAATATAATAGATTATTATAATAAATCAGTAAGTATAGATATTTATCATAGGTTTGCTTATTCCCCAAATGAAACTTTGCAATATTTATCGATTCATGACGGTTTTACTCTTTGGGATAAGATTAATTTATCCTATGATGGAACTATGAGAGAGAGAGCTCATCTTGCAAAATTTAGTTTAGGGATGCTTTTTACTTCTCAAGGGAAAATAATAATCCAAGGTGGAACAGAAATAGGTCTTACAAAGCCGTTAGGATCCAGACAACGTTCAAAAGATCCAGAATCAGATAGAGCCGCGACATCTAAATTTATTAATTTTGATGACGATATTGGAAATATAACCCACTACCATGAAAATAGTTACTCTTCTTCTGATTTTGTGAATAAAATTAGGTGGGATAGAAAGGAAAATGTTTTATTTAAAGAGCTAAATGACTACTGTAGTGGTTTAATAAAATTAAGAAGATGTGCTAATGCCTTTAGATATTCAACCTCAGAAAATATAAAAAAAGGATTAAAATTTATATTGGTAGATGATTTTAATGCCTATAGGGTAATAGCCTATACCTTAGATAATACAATAGAATATAATTATGGGTCAGGAATAGATAGAGTTTCATACAGTAAATTTTTGGTTGTACACAATGCCTCCTTTGAAATTCTAGAATTAAAAGATGGTGAGTTTTTTGAAAATATGGATATCTTGGTAGATTCAAAAAATGCTGGTATCATTCCAATAGAAGATACAAAGATAGTAGTAAAAGATGGTTTGTTAACTATTACACCAAATACAACTGTAGTTTTAGGAGTCAGGGAATAAAAATCAAAAAAGGAGCTATAATTATAGCTCTTTTTGGTTTAAATACTTAGTTTTTTTCTGATAATTATTTAAATCACCATTGATATAAACGATACTACCACCTTTGATACTGTTGATAAGATCTTTACTAAGAGTTAGAGGGACAGCAGGGCATCCCCAGCTTCGACCCAATCTTCCGTACTTATTTATAAATGATTTTGTAGCATATTTTGATCCATGAATAACTATATTTCTATTTCTTGCATTATCATTGATACCTTTTTCTAATCCATCTAATCTCATAGAGTATCCATTCTTGCCTATATAGGTAGTAGAAGTTTTAAAAAATCCTACTGAACTTTGACGGGAGTTTATGTTGTTTGAAAATTTTTTTGCAAATTCATCACCAGTATTTTTACCGTGAGAAACATAGGTATCAAAAATAATTTTTTCTTTTTTTAGATCGATAACAAACAATCTTTTTTCGTTGGCTGATTTTGTATAGTCGATGATTGTTATAATGCCTTTATTCTTTATGTCAACCGTTGATAATCCTTTAAGAGCTCTATTTAAAACTTTTTTATCTAAGCTGGGTGTATCTAATTTTTTATATAGATTTTTATCAGAAAAAGTACTAAAACTTAGACTATAAACAAAAAAAATAGATATAAATAATATTAATTTTTTCATATTTCCTCCTAATATTAAATTATATAATAATTTATTGTATCACAAAAATAACAAAAATGATAGAAAAAAATAGGGTCTATATCTCAGTCAGTGGTGAAAGGTGTCTAGTTGGAAAGCCATTTTAAAATTTAACTTTAATAAAACTTTAAATAAAAAATTAGTTGTTTTTTTTAAATTAGTTGTTTTTTTTAAACATGTGGTAAAATAGAACTTCAGAATTTAATTATTTCTTGAAAAGCACTGTATAACATGTTATATTTAGATATAGATATAGATATAGATATAGATATAGATAACATTTAACTTTTCAAAGAGATAACTATAGAGGAGTACATATGATTTCATGGATTATAGATATAGATATAGATAACATTTAACTTTTCAAAGAGATAACTATAGAGGAGTACATATGATTTCATGGATTAAGAGAATTTTAAAGTTAAGAGTAAAGATAAAAAAAATATAAGTAGACTAAAAAAAATTCCTCCTACAACTTAATTTAAGTTGTAGGAGGAATTTTTTTATTCACAGACTAAGATATATCTTTTAAAACTTCCTTTAATAACTATACATCTGTCAACTATCTTAAAACCTGATTTTTCAGCCATATGATCTAAATCTTCAAAGGTTATAAGAATCATTTTTTTAGAGATTCGTCTGGCAGTATCTATTATATCCTGTTGCTGATCTTTAGTAATATGACTGAATAATCCATATGGAATATCAACTATAGAACTATTATAATTTTCTTTTATTGTGTGCATATCTTGGTGGGTAATTCTAGGTTCTAGATTAAAAAATTTTAAGTTTCTTTTTGCATTATTGGTGTTTTTTTCACTGATTTCAGTTCCCCAAATTTTATAACCCATAGATAATCCTTCTACAATTGTAGTTCCTACTCCACAGCAAGGATCTATAATTTTTATATTTTTATCTCCATTGGCTGCGATATTTACCACACTTTTAGCGACTCTTACACTGAGGGAATTTGAGTAGCTGCAAGGTTTCTTTTCATGGGTGATCCAGAGTTTATCATTTTTTTCATGGATACCAAAGACCCATTTTTCATTGTATTTACCTAAAGCTAAAACTAATTTAGGGGATTTAATATCTGGAACTCCTACAATTTTATCTCCAATTTTACTTAAATATACGAATCTTTCGCTATAAGATATATCTCCTTTTAAAGCTTTTATAAACTCTAATCTAAAATCATCTAATGTTATTATATCTTTTTCTAATTTTTTCAAAATATCTTCAAAATTTTCTTCTTCGTTTAAAATTTCTAATTGACTTTTAATAAAGGTACTATAAGAGGGATTAAAATCTATATTAGATATTAAAATTTTATCCTTTGGTTCAGTATTAAAAATAGATCTCATCTCTAACATACAAAGTTCTTCTTCAAATGTAGGATAGTTAATTATATATAGAAATTTTTTTGATTCTTTCATCATGCTCAACTCCATTTGGGTGCAATGTAATATTGCTTTTTATTTGTATAATATTATATCATAGATATAAAAAAAGAGCCTTTAATTAAAAAAACTCTGATCTACAAAATATGTCTTATTTAAATTTTAAATCCAATTCTCTTTTACCACTGTTTCCCACTTCGGCTTTTAATTTTTTTATAAACATTCCCATCTCATCTGCACTTCCAGCAATTCTATTAAAAATAGCAAGATATTCAGTCAGGATAGGATTATCTGTATCATAGGGGTATCTGATGATATGATCGATCTCACTCCAAGCCTCCTCAAATACTGTCCTAGCTTGAATTTCTATAAAGGTCTCTTTAGTTTTTGAGATATGGGCTCCAATGAGGTAGTGTACAGATCTATAACCATATTCCCTTATAATAACTTCACAGTCGATATCCTTTAATTGATCCTCTAAATCTTTCATATTATAATCACCACGTCTCACATTTAGCTGTGGGATCTCCTTGGTTTCCCAAATATCTGTGATATTTTTATGCAGATTTATCCAGTCATCTTTGAATAGGTGTAAAATTCTTATACCAATTAGATCAGTAACAATTTTTATATAGTTAGTCACGTCAATATTTAGAGCGTGATATTTTACCCCTTTTCTAATAATTTTTTCAATAAGATGGCTAGGTTCTTTGACTCTTCTTCTGACAGAATGAACTAAGGGTATATCTATTAATTTAGAAACTATATGTTCAGCTTCTTTTTCTAACAGTGGTACTATTTTGCAATAATCAGCATAAATTTTATTCAAATTATCCCATTCTAATCCTGTAGAATAGAAAGAATTAGAAATAGGCCGCGAAAAGTATTAAATTATTTTACTGCAAATGAAGTTTTTTTTGAAAATATGTGGTGGTGTGCTTGACAAGACTCACCGCCATATAAAATGTTAACTTATAACCAAAGTATAGCATAATAAAAAAAAAGGAGTGCATTTTTTTGGATTTTATAGTATAATCTCTTTGGAAGTAGATAGGTAACTGGTGTGCCTACCGGTCTTCAAAACCGAGTTTTGGCGTTTAGTCGTCATGGGTGGGTTCGATTCCCACATACTTCCGCCAAATAAAATTCCAAACATCCCTTAGGGATGTTTTTTTTATTTTTAGCATATATAAAAGTATTCTTGGAGTAACAAAGTCATAATCTATAAATAGAGGATAGGTAGACAAAATGGGTATATGTTCAATATGATATAAAAATCTGAAATGATATTTAATTGTTATTTGATAAAATATTTTAGGAGGTAAAATATGTGTGAATACTCGACCTTGGCTGAACCGTACAAGATAAAAATGGTAGAAAAAATTAGTCTTATCTCTAAAGAAGAAAGGGAAAAAAAGATAGTAGAAGTAGGCTATAATCAATTTGGATTAAAAGCTGAAGATATCTTTATAGATCTCCTTACTGATTCTGGGACTGGAGCTATGAGTGATCATCAATGGTCAGCAATGATGTTAGGAGATGAATCCTATGCAGGAAGTAGGAGTTTTTATCGACTAGAAAAATCAGTTCAAAATATTACTGGCTATAAATATTTTGTTCCAACTCATCAAGGAAGGGGAGCAGAAAATGTACTTTTTCCCCTTTTGATAAAAAAAGGACAGTATACTATTTCTAATATGCATTTTGATACAACCAAAGCACATGTGGAATTAAAGGGGGGGAGAGCTATTGACTGTATAATACCAGAAGCTTATGATACTGCAATAAAGTATCCCTTTAAAGGAAATATGGATAATGATCGTTTAGAAAAGATTATATTAGAAAAAGGTACAGAAAATATTGCTTTTATCATAATTACCATTACCTGCAATAGTGCTGGAGGTCAGCCTGTTTCTTTAAAAAATATAAAAGAAACTAAAAAAATAGCAGAGAGATATGGAATTAAAATAATCTTTGATTCTGCCAGATTTGCAGAAAATGCTTATTTTATTAAAAAAAGAGAGGAAGAGTATGAACACTGTTCTATCCTAGAAATTGTACGAGAAGTTTTTTCCTATGGAGATGCCATTACTATGAGTGCTAAAAAAGATGGAATTGTAAATATGGGTGGATTGATAGCTATAAAGGAAGATTTGGAATTATTTAATGGTGTTAGGGCTATGGTTGTTCCCATGGAAGGATTTCCTACCTATGGCGGGCTTTCAGGGAGAGACATGGATGCTTTAGCCGTTGGCTTTACCGAGGTTATAGAGGAATCATATTTAACCTCGAGAATAGGGCAGGTTGAATATCTTGGGAAATTACTCTCAGAAGGAGGAGTTCCCATACAAAATCCTGTAGGAGGTCATGCAGTTTTTGTGGATGCTAAGAAATTTTTACCTCATATTCCATATTATAATTTCCCTGCTCAGGCACTCTGTGTAGAATTATATAGGGAAGCTGGTGTTAGAGGTGTAGAGATTGGATCATTTTTATTGGGGAATGATCCCGATACAGGAGAGCAGTTGGAATCCGCTTTGGAATTGTTGCGATTAACCATTCCTAGAAGAGTATATACTAATAATCATATGGATGTAGTAGCAAAGGCCATGATTAATATCTATAAGAGAAGAAGTGAAATAAAGGGATATGAGATTGAGAAAGAACCAAAAATTTTAAGACATTTTACGGCTAAACTGAAACCGGTGAAATAATAGCCATAGGTAGATATAAAAAAGGTCTGAAATTTTTCCTAATAGTGGAAAAATTTCAGACCTTTTATTTATTATTAAGAATTTCCAAAAGGACAAAATTATCTCCTACATGGTATTCTTTTTCAACTATTTCAAACCCTAAATCTCTTATAATATCTACAGTTTTTCTATTTAAATGACATCCCATAGCTATTTTTTTCCATACTGGAGTCAGGATATCTTGTATTACAGCTAAGACTTTATTTTTATGTTTTATGTGTTCCAACACCAGTATCTTTCCACCAGACTTACAAACTCTCCTAATTTCTAGGAGTGCTTTTTTGTTATCGGGGATTGTACAGAGAATCAGCATCACAACCACTGCATCGAATTCATTGTCTTCAAATACTAAATTCTCTGCATCTCCTGAAATAACTTTTATTTTTTTATCATTTACTTTGTTTAACGATTCCATCCTCAATTTATTATCTGGTTCAATGGCAACAACATCATGTTTTTCATATAATTCAAAGTTCACTCCTGTTCCCGAACCAATTTCTAATATTTTACCCTCAGCCTTAGATAATAATTTTTTTCGAAGTTTATTTAAAAATTTCTTCTCTATAGGATCCATAAAAAAATCATAGTTACATTTGTTTCCCATTACTCCTCCTGTTTTTGTAATAATAATTATCTAATATTTTAATCTTATTTTTTCTATTAAAACTAAGAGATTTTTTATTTAAGAAGAGGCAAAATTATAATTTTTTTGTTACTATTTCTATCTCAACTCTTCTATTATTTGTTCTTCCTTGTGAAGTAGAATTAGAACTTATTGGATATTTAGATCCCAAACCTTTAGTTGTAATTCTGCTTCCTAGTACTCCTCTTGATTTAAGATATTTAGCCACACTGTTTGCTCTGTCCTTAGATAACACCATGTTATAAGAATCTGTCCCCGTACTATCTGTATGTCCTGATACAAACACATCAGTTTTATCATATTCATTCAATACCTTAGATATGGAATCTAGTACTTCATAGAAATCACTTCTGATATCTGAACTGCTACTATTAAAAGTTAGGTTTCCTGGCATAACCAATTCCAATTTATTCCCGACTCTTTTTAAAGAAACTCCTGTTCTTTGAAGTTCTGCTCTTAGAGCTGCCTCTTGCCTGTCAAAGTAATACCCTACTCCAGCCCCTGTTAATGCCCCTACTGCTGCTCCTGTCAATGTTGACTCTGTATCTTTTCCTGCTATTTGTCCAGCTACTGCTCCTGCTAAAACTCCGCCTAGAGCATACTTACTGGTCTTGTTGAATTGCTCTTCACCTGTATATGGATCGATACTTTTACATCCGGTGATAGTTATAACACTTAATACTAATAATAATATTTTCTTTTTCATTTTAATTACCTCTTTTTTTAATTTTATAAATGATTTTTTTTGACCATAATAAAAATCTATCTTATTTTATTTATCTTGCTCATCTAAAATAATTGATTTTTAAATATTCTATACCTTTATCTTTTTAAGATCCTCCCTATCTTAAACCGATGATTAGTATTTTTTTTGGTCTGTTAAAAAAATATCATTTTTGAATTGATCTTATTATTATATTACGTAATACATCTAAATTCAAGAATAACTTTTAAATATAGATAATGATCACTATTCTTAAAAATATTTCGTTTTAAAAAAATTATTTTGTTTTTGACAATTTTATTATATACTTAGTTATTAACTAGATTAATTTACAGGAGAGAAAAATGACAAAACTAGAACGAAAATTAAATATAAAACGACTTTTTATAGATACTACTACAGCTATTATCCAAGAAGAGGGCATAGAAGGGGTCAGTATAAGAAAAGTTGCTAAGATCACTGGCTATAACAGTGCAACCCTCTATACATACTTTAAGAATTTAGATCATTTAATTCTTTTAGCTTGTATTAAATTTTTAAGGAAATATGTAATTGGTTTAGATGTCTACATTGCAGAAGCTAAAAACCCATTGGAGGAATCAATTCTCGTTTGGGAATTTTTTTGTAAATGCTCATTTGAAAAACCGGATATATATAAATCTATATTTTTTTCTAATTTAGATTTCAATAGGATAGATTTTGAAAATTACTATGAGATAAAGGAATTTTATAAAATCTATCCAGAGGAGATAACAACCTCCTTTGCGAAGTTTCGCCGTATGATTTTAAAATTAGATATCTATGATAGAAATAAGATCCTTTTGATAAAGATAGCCCGTAAAAAATTAATTTCTCCGAGTAACATAACTACTATCAATGATATGCAGATTCTTATATATAAGGGTCTTTTAGAGGAGGCTACAAAACCTGAAAACATCTATAAACGTAAAGTTTTATGTAACAGAGCCATCAAATACATAAAAAATTGCTATAAATTGTTTATCTTACAAGATTGTAGACTATTAAAGTAAATAAAAAGAATATGAAGAAAAGTTAGAGATAAAAACATATTTTGATAACCCATATCATTCATGGAAAAGAGGAACTAACGAAAATACAAATGGATTGTTGAGAAGGTTTTTTGTAAAAGGAACAGACATCCTAAAGTTAACAAAAGAAGAGGTAAATATAAAAATACAAAAAATAAATAGTAGACCAAGGAAATGTTTAGGATGGAAAACTCCTCATGAAGAATTCTGGGGAGAACCAGATGTTGCATTTAATTTGACAATCTAGGGTTTAAATAACTATATAATCCAAGATTCGAAAAAAATTAAAAAACCTCTGCAAATTTGCAGAGGTTTTTATACTGTGAATTATTTCAATTTTATTTAGAAAGTTGGATGAGAAGTTCTCCTAATTCTACTATTTTGCCTTCTTCTATAAAAATATCTCCTACAAATCCCTCTGTTTTAGCGGTGATACTTGTCTCCATCTTCATAGCTTCTATAATAACTAATTTTTGATTTTTCTTTACTTTATCCCCTTTACTAACAAGTACTTCTATGATAGCCCCGGGGATACTAGCACCTATTTGTAATTTGTTGTTAGGATCTACTATTTTTATACTTTCGTTTGATATAGAAGAAATAGATTGAGTCCTGTCTTTTATTTTTGTCTCTCTTCTATTACCATTTACTTCAAATGTTACAGTTCTATAACCTTCGTTATCAAGTTTAGATATCTGAAGAAGTGTTACAATTAGTATTTTACCCTCCTTAAGATGAATTTCACACGTTTCTCCTTCTGCAAGACCGTGGAAATATATATCACTTCCTAGTTTGCTAAAATCACCGTGTTCTTTTTTATATTTTAAGTAATCTTCAAATACAGTTGGGTACAGAGCATAACTCAGTGAATCTTGCATAGTTGCATTTATTTTGTATTTTGTTTTTAAATATTCTTTAATTTTATTAAAATCTTCAGAAGGTAAAAGTTCACCCGGCCTGCATGTTATAGGTTTTTCACCTTTAAGGACTATTTTTTGAAGATCTTTAGGAAATCCACCTTCTGGCTGTCCCATCATACCTTTGAAGTAAGCAACTACTGAGTCAGGGAAAGCAAGATTTTTTCCTTTTTTAATAATATTTTCAGGAGTTAGGTTGTTTTGAACCATAAATATAGCAAGATCGCTTACCATTTTTGATGATGGAGTTACTTTCACTATATCTCCTACGAGTAGATTAACTTTCTTAAACATTTCCTTGATTTCGTCGAATCTATGCCCAAGTCCAAAACTTTCAATTTGAGGTTTTAGATTTGAGTACTGTCCACCAGGGATCTCAAATTTGTAGATCTCTGTAGAACCGGATTTTAATCCAGATTCAAACTGAGCATACACCGGTCTTACTACATTCCAATAATTGGAGATCTGTTGTACATCATCAAGATTTATTTTAGTATCCCTTTCAGTGTTTTCTAGTGCCGCAACTACAGAGTTTAGAGAGGGTTGACTTGTGAGCCCAGACATAGCGTCAAAAGCAGTATCTATGATGTCAACCCCTGCTTCAGCTGCCATTAGAACGGTTGCAACTCCATTTCCTGTGGTGTCATGTGTGTGTAGGTGTATAGGGATAGATATATTTTCTTTAAGTGCTTTTATAAGTTTTTCTGCTGCATATGGTTTTAGTAGAGCTGACATATCTTTGATTCCAAGTATATGTGCTCCCATAGCCTCTATTTCTTTTGCTTTTTTTATATAGTAGTTAAGGTTATATTTAGTTTTTGATTTATCTAGGATATCTCCTGTATAACAGATACATACTTCAGCAATTTTCCCGTTTTTAATGACTTCTCTGACGGGAATTTCCATTCCTTTAATCCAGTTTAAAGAATCAAATATTCTGAAAATATCAATACCGCTATCAGAAGCTTCTTTGATGAATTCTTCAATTACATTGTCAGGATAGTTTTTGTATCCCACTGCGTTAGATCCTCTGAGAAGCATTTGGAGGAGTACATTTGGGACTCTTTTTCTTATTTCTTTTAATCTTTCCCAAGGAGATTCTTTTAAGAATCTGTATGAAACGTCAAAAGTAGCTCCTCCCCACATTCCGATTGAGAAAAGATCTTTTCCAAGTATAGATGTATCTCTAGCTATTTTTAGCATATCAGTTGTTCTTACACGGGTAGCCATTAATGATTGATGAGCATCCCTCATTGTTGTATCTGTAAGAAGTAGTTTGTTTTGGTTTTTAATCCACTCAACGACACCTTTTGGGCCTTTTTCTTCAAGAATTTGTTTTGTACCAGAAAGTTTTTCAGGTCTAGGTGCATTGGGTATATGTGGTACATCGAACTCTGTTTTAATACCACGGGTTTCATTTACAACTTTTTGAGCAATAAATTTAAGGAAATTTCCTTCATAATCTTTTTTTACAGAGATATCAAAAAGTTCTGGATGTTCGGGGATAAATCCTGTAGTAAAGTCACCACTTTCAAATTTAGGGTGATTTAATACATTTATTAAGAAATCAATATTTGTTTTTACACCAGTAATTTTAGTCTCTTTTATAGAACGAAGAGCTTTCCTTATAGCATCTTTAAATGTATTTCCATGAGAGATGACTTTCACAAGCAAACTATCGTAATAAGGACTTATAACAGCACCAGTATAGCCATTTCCACCATCAAGACGGATACCTAACCCAGATCCAGTTCTATAAATATCTATTCTACCTGTGTCAGGTGCAAAGTTATTTATAGGATCTTCAGTGGTCACCCTGCATTGGACAGAGTATCCTCTAGTTTGAATAGAGTCTTGAGAAGGAATCCCTATCTCTTCTGAAGTTAATGCATATCCTTCAGCAATAAGTATTTGACTTTGAACTAAATCGATACCAGTGACCATTTCAGTAATTGTATGCTCAACCTGGATTCTAGGATTCATCTCTATGAAATAATGGTTTCCATGTTTGTCAACTAAGAATTCCAAAGTACCGGCATTTACGTAACCAACTTCTTTTGCGATTTTTAATGCATCATTACATATTTCTTGTCTTTTTTTTTCAGACAATGTAAGAGCAGGAGTTATTTCAATAACTTTTTGATGTCTTCTTTGTATAGAACAATCTCTTTCGTAAAGGTGAAATATATTTCCCTGTTTGTCTCCAAGGATTTGAACCTCTATATGTTTAGGTTGTTCAACATATTTTTCTATAAACATATCATCTATACCAAAAGCTTTTTTAGATTCATTTTTGGCACTTCTGTAAGAAGAAATAAGATCTGATTCTTCTTTTACTATACGCATTCCACGTCCGCCTCCACCGGCAGCCGCTTTGACCATAATAGGGTATCCACAGCTTCTCGCAAATTTAATTGCTTCGTTTTCGGAACCTATAGGTTTATCCACACCAGGAATGGTAGGAACTCCAACTTTTGCAGAAACTAATTTTGATTGTATTTTATCTCCTAAACTTTCCATCATTTCAGCAGTCGGTCCTATAAATTCTATCCCTGCCATAGAACATTTTCTTGCAAATTCAGGATTTTCAGAAAGGAATCCGTACCCAGGATGGATTGCGTCTACTCCCTTTTTTAGAGCAAGTTTAATTATCTCATCAATATTGAGGTATACCTCAATAGGGTCTTTACCTTTACCTATTTGATAAGATTCATCTGCCTTTGTTCTAAAAAGAGCTGTTTTATCCTCTTCAGAATAGATAGCAACTGTTCTTATTCCAAGTTCTTTACATGCTCTTATAACCCTTATAGCAATTTCACCACGGTTTGCAATTAAAACTCTTTTAAACCTTCTACTCATTCTACCCTCCTTGTATAAATTAAAAAATATTTATATATCTTAATAAGTCATTAAAAAAGTGTTGTTGATCTATTTTACAATAACTTCTATATTAAATTTTTTTTGATCTCTTTTATAGTTCTATCTATATCTGCTTTAGTTATTTTTCCAAGGCATCCTATTCGAAGAAGTTTTCCAGTATAATTTCCCTGACCTCCTGCAATACTCACTCCATTCTTATCGATTATCGCTCTAAATTTATCCATATCTTGAATTTTTGTATGAGTCACTGCAACTAAGGTATTACCTCTAGCCTTTTCGTCTTTTACAAAATATTTAAATCCAAGTTTTATAAGTTCTTCACCTAAGTATTCTCGAAGTTTTGTATGTTTTAATTGGATAGAATCTAAGCCCTCCTCTAAAAGAAGATCACAGGCACATTTAAGACCGACTACTAAGGTAATAGCTGGTGTATAAGGACTTTCTTGTTTTTCTTTTAAAAATTTAATATATTTTTTTAAATCAAAATAAAATTTAGGCAAGTTTGATCTTTCCATAGCTTTTTTTGCCTTTTCACTGAGAGCTACAAATGCCAGTCCTGGAGGAAGTAAAAAACCTTTTTGACTTCCAGCAATAACGCAGTCAATGGACCAATTGTCAAATTCTAATGGATTTACAACCATACCACTGACAGAATCTACAACTAAAAGAATATCTGTATTTTTTGTAAGAAATCCAATACTTTGAATGTTGTTTAAAACTCCAGTAGAAGTTTCACTGTGAGTCACAAAAATTCCCTTTAAATCTGGATTGGTTAGGATTATTTCCTTGACATCTTCTAAATTATATGTAGAACCCCAGTTATATTTTAAGTCGATAACATTAAGGTCGTAGGTAGTTGCGATTTCTACAAATCGCTGTCCAAAATTTCCTGTATTTATTATCAGTACTTTTTCTTTTTTTGAAAATAAATTTACGACAGCGGCTTCCATAACTCCAGTACCAGAACAGGTTAATGTAAGAACTTCCTGTTTGGTTTTAAAAAAGTGTTTTAGATCTTCACTGACATCACTAAATAATTTTTTATAGTCTGCCATCCTGTGGTGGATGACATCTTCAGCCATTTTTTTTCTGATTTCTTCAGGAACATTAGTAGGTCCTGGTGTCATTAAGAGTTTTTTCAATATGATCTCCTCCAAAATAAAATATAAAATAAATAATGTTCACTTATAGTTCAATTAAATTCAACCTTATTATACTAAAAAAAAAATGATAATAAAAATATCTAAATAGTATAGTATTTAGATGAAAAAAATATGAATTGTAGAAAAATTATAGATTATAGAGTTCCTCTATAGATTCTTTTAAGATCTTTAATCCTTTTTTTATTTTCTCTATCTCCACGTCGGCGAAACAAAGTCTCACCCATCCATCACTTTTTTCATTCAATTTAAATATAGATCCAGGTAAGATTCCTACCTTCTTCTGTAGGGCTTTCAAAAAAAGAGCTTCGCTGCTAATTTTATCCAACTTTACCCAAAAATATAAACCCCCTTGGGGAACTGCAAATAATTTAAGATGTTCAATTCCCCTCAATGAATTATAGGCTACTTCAAATTTTTTTTTATAGATAGTTCTCAATTTTTTAGTATGTATTTCCCATGAGTCAGAGTTGAGATAGTGCTCAAAGGCTCTTTGTATCAAACCAGGTGTAGATATATCTGTATGATATTTAGTAAAAGATATATATTTTAATTTATCTTTAGGGGCAATAAGGAAGCCCAATCTGAGACCCGGCATGAATATTCTAGAATAACTTTTAATATATATTACCCTTTCGTTAATATCCATAGATTTTAGTGAAAAAGGTTTATCTTTATAGTAAAGATCAGAACTAGAATCGTCTTCAATTATATAAAAATTATATTTTTCAGCTAATTCCAAAATTTTTAATTTCTTTTTTTTAGAATAGGAGATCCCAGTGGGATTGTGAAAATTTATCATAAGGTATAGATATGATATTTTTTTTTTAGACAAAATATTTTTTAAGATCTTTATGTCTATACCATCTTCTAATAGTGGAACATCTATAACTTTGGCACCTCCTCTTTTAAAGGAAGTGATAGCTCCAGAATAACTAGGATTTTCAATAATTATCCTGTCCCCAAAGTGAATTAAGGATTTGGTTATAAGATCAATTCCCTGCTGGGCTCCAGAGATTATTTGGATATCTTCAGGGTCACTCATTATTTTTTCAGCTTCTAAATGTTTCGAGATAATGTTTCGAAGTCCTGCATAACCCTTTGGATCTTCGTAGGCAAATATTTTTTCTTGATCTCTGTCTATTACAAAATTTATACAATTTTTAAATTTTGTAATGGGAAAATAATTTCCATTGGGGTTACTGTTGGCAAAGTTAATCTCCCCTACTGTCTCTAATTTACCGTATTTAAAAGTTTCCATAAGGATCTCTTCCTCTAAAATATTTTTTTTGATATTGAGGTTGTTTACATAGATCCCACTCCCTCTTTTTTTATATACATATCGATCTTTTTCTAGGATATCATAAGCTTTTATAATAGTTATATTATTGACTCCTAATTTTTTAGCCAAATTTCGAATAGATGGAAGTTTTTCATGTTCTATATATTTATTCTCGATAATATCGTGTTTAATTTTTTCATAGATCTGAAGATATAGTGTTTGCTTATTATCTAAATTCATCTTTCTCTCCTCTTTTATTGTATCGGTACACTTTTTATACTTATGATTGAATATATTATATAGGAGGCGTATGATAGTGTCAAAGATAAATACTACAAAGGAGGGAAAAAATGAGATATGAGTTAAATAAAAATTTGGCACAGATGTTAAAAGGTGGGGTTATAATGGATGTAACAAATGCCGAGGAAGCAATAATAGCTGAACAGGCAGGAGCTTGTGCGGTAATGGCTCTTGAAAGGGTTCCGGCGGATATTAGAAAGGATGGAGGAGTGGCTAGAGCTTCAGATCCTGATATGATTAAAAAAATTCAAGCTGCTGTGTCTATACCAGTTATGGCCAAGGTAAGAATTGGCCATTTTGTAGAAGCACAGATATTAGAAGCATTGGAAGTTGATTATATCGATGAGAGTGAGGTATTAACACCTGCTGACCCTTTTCTTCATATAAATAAGTCAAACTACAGTGTGCCGTTTGTTTGTGGGGCAAAAAATCTTGGAGAAGCTCTTCGAAGAATCAGTGAAGGTGCATCTATGATAAGAACTAAAGGGGAGCCAGGGACGGGAGATGTGATAGAAGCTGTAAGACATATGAGGATGATGAATAGTGAGATAAGTAGGGTTCAGGGGCTTTCAAAAGATGAGCTTTACAATGCAGCGAAAGAGCTAGGAGCACCGATAAATCTAGTCGAATATATTCATGGAAATGGTAAACTTCCAGTTGTAAACTTTGCTGCTGGTGGTGTAGCTACACCTGCAGATGCAGCCATGATGATGCAGCTTGGTTGCGACGGAGTATTTGTAGGATCAGGGATATTTAAATCTGGTGATCCGAGAAAAAGAGCTGCCGCTGTAGTTAAGGCGGTAACTCATTATAATGATCCTCAAATTTTGGCTGAAATTTCGACAAACCTTGGAGAAGCTATGGTAGGGATCAATGTTTACTCTATAGATACCAATGAATTAATGGCACATAGAGGATACTAAGATGAAATGCATAGGTGTTTTGGCACTCCAGGGTGCTTTTAAGGAACATATAGATATTATAGAATCTCTTGGACACAAAGGGGTCGAGATTAGAAAAGTTGAGGATCTCAATTCCATAGATGGCTTGATCCTGCCTGGAGGAGAAAGTACTGCCATGGGTAAACTTCTTGTAGATTTTAATCTAAAAGAAATTTTGATTCAAAAAATTAGAGACGGACTTCCTGTTTGGGGAACCTGTGCTGGGATGATTTTGTTGGCTAAAGAGATAGTTGATGATAAAACGACCCATCTATCTCTTATGGATATTGTGGTAAGGAGAAATGGTTATGGAAGACAGTTGGGAAGTTTTAAGGTGAATGGTATCTTTAAAGGAATAGAGAATAAAATCTCTATGGTGTTTATACGAGCCCCTTATATAGAATCTGTAGGGAAAGATTTAGAAGTGTTAGGAAAAATAGATGAGAAGATAGTGGCGGCTAAGGAAAATAATATGTTGGTAACATCTTTTCACTCTGAATTGACAGATAATTTGGAGACACATAGATATTTTATAAATATGATAGATAGATAGTAAAAAAAGAGAAAGGGCTTTCAATTAAGAAAGTCCTTTCTCTTTTTTTACTATCTATTAGTTTTCTTTTGATTTATCACTGGAAGAAAGTTTGTTTTTCTTTTTAGCAGCAGTATACTTATTATCTATATATCTTATCCAAGCTGGAATAAATTTTGGATCATAAGGTTTGGCTGTTTTTAATTTTACTTCTTGGATTCTTACTAATTCATCTTTATAATTAGTATAAGTATCGGTGAAAGTTGGATCTGTAATATCTTTTATAGGATATTTTCTTAAATTTGGAAAGTTTCTGTCTAAAGTCTCGTTCCAAAAATCAACCCTATCTTTTTCAAGTGCCAAGAAGAAATCTATATCTCCCTCAAACCTGATCTCTTTGATCTTATCTCCTACCTCTAATTTTTTAATAACTACTAAATCAGCATCGGAAATAACTTCTCCAAATACTGTATGTTTATGATTTAACCAATCGGCGGCATACATTGTCATAAAAAATTGAGAACCACCAGTATTAGGACCTGCATTTGCCATGGCCAAAATACCTGTCTGATAGAAATCTAACCACTCTACAAATTCATCTTCAATCTGATAGCCGGATCCACCTAGACCGTTTTCTAAAGGATCTCCTCCCTGAACCATAAAATTATCTATAACTCTATGAAATTTTAGACCATCATAAAAACATCTTTTAGATAGGTTTATAAAGTTTGCTACTGTAACAGGAGCAGCTTCTGGATAGAGGTAAAAGTTGATATCTCCTTGAGTAGTAACTATTGTTGCTTTGATATTATTTATTTTTGCTACCTCTCCGGCTCTTTTAGCACTTCTGATAGATGAGCATCCACCTAAAACTAAAAGTAGGAGTAGTGCAGAGATAAGTGATATTCTTTTCATGTGTATACCTCCGAATTTTAGAATTATTTTAAGTTAGGAAAATCTTTAGCTAATTCTTTATTTAATTCAGCTAATGGTTCTTTATTTGCTTCTAAAAATGCTTCTATATCTCCAGTGATTTCAATAGTTTCAATGATATCATTTTGAGTAATTTTATTAACTACATCTTGATCTTTAGAAGATACAACTTCTCCGAAGATGGTATGCTTATGGTTTAACCAAGGAGTCTCTATATGAGTGATGAAAAATTGAGAACCATTTGTACCTGGACCAGAATTAGCCATAGCTAAGATCCCAGGTTTATCAAATGTTAAATCTTTTACAAATTCATCTTTGAAGTTATATCCAGGGCCACCCATTCCTGTACCTTGTGGGCATCCACCTTGAATCATAAAGTCAGCGATAACTCTATGGAATTTTAAGTTGTTATAGTATCCCTTTTTAGATAAATTTACGAAATTAAGTACTGTAAATGGTGTTTCATTTGGGAATAACTTTATGTTGATATCGCCCTTGTTAGTTTTGATTTTTGCAATTAAATTTGTATTTGACACGATTGTTGCCTCCTTTTGTATTGTAGTTGCATTTTTTACGTTATTTGCTTTTCTTTTCATTACAAAAAATATGATGATTAATATAACAATCACATTTATTGCTATTTTAGTTCCTGTATTCATATCGAAATATACCTCCATTTTAACATAGTAATTTGACTTGTGCAATATCTAGTAAAAACTAGATTAATCCATGTTTTTTACTATTAATATTAGTAATTTTATTTATTTTTCATTTCTGTACTAAAAACTTTTTTAAGTTCATCTTGAGATATAGTTCCATAGATATCATAGACCCATTTTTTTACCAGAGATTCCTTTAATCCATCCAATGCTGTTTTACACTGAATAGTTTTCTTTTCCAAGGCACTCCATTTACTCCTAATAACAACCAATTGATTTAGGATCTCCATTTGATCATCTTCTTGGATGGCATCCCTTAGCTCAGTTTCTAATTTTGCTTCACTATCTAAGATGGTATCAGCTTGTCTTAATAATTTTTCCATCTTTAATTCCAATTCCTTGATTTGATATTTAAATAATTTTTCTACAGCTTCTGCTCCAGATTTTCCCTTTAAATTTTCTCTCTTTTCTATCTCATCTAAGATATAGTCGATATTGATATTATGAACCTTCATAATATCATTGACAATGCTCATCAAAGATTCTATTTTTTTGTCGTCCAAATCATCTAAGTTTTCTGAGATATTATTGGAAAATTCAAGGTATAATTTTTCATATTTAGGGATAAACTCCAATTTAATTTTTTGCATCCCGTCATAGTCATCTAAATTTTGATAGTTTTGATAATCTTTATCCATTTTCATCAAAACTTTTAATATTACCTCACTGGCAAATTTTTTAAATTCTTTAATTCTTTCTAATTTCATATTTAAATTTTCCTCCTAAATTAAATTTCTTTATTTTTGTCGGTTACTTAGTCTTTGCTATACTTCTTGCAGCTAATATTCCTGTTGATATCGCGGCTTGGATATTATATCCTCCAGTATCGCCGTCAATGTCCATAATCTCACCTGCAAAATAGAGCCCCTTAACTAATTTGGATTCCATAGTTTTAGGGTTAATTTCTTTTAAGTTTATGCCACCGTTAGTAGCCATCCCTATATCTATGCCACCTAGTTTAGTTATTTCATATTGATAATTGGTGAGGAAGTTCCCAAGATTATCTCTCATTTTTTTGTTTAAACTAGATATCTTTAAGCATTCACATATTTTAGTTTCAAAAAGCATATTTTTAATAAATCTTTCAGGTAATTTATAGGTACTCAAAAAAGTTTTAGTTAAGTTTTTACCATGAATATGGGTATATTCAATAAAATTTTCCTTGAATTGTTCTAGAGTTGTGTTTATAAAATTCAATGAAATTTTATTTCCCTTTTTCATATATCTAGAATTATCCAAAATTCCTGGACCACTTAGATTTTTATGAGTAAACAGAATATCTCCATTAGAAGTGCTGATTTTTTTATTCGCATCAAAAATGTTGATAGATATATCTTTAAAAGAAATTCCAGCTAATTCAGTAAAGGGATAATCTCTTATGTATATAGGAGTAAGACATGGTTTCGGTTCTACTATTTTATGACCTAAAGTTTTAGCAAATCTATACCCTTGACCATTGCTGCCTGTTTGAGGGAATGTGATTCCACCAGTAGAAAGTAAGATGTTTTTAGAGCTGAATTCTCCTAAACTGGTATTTAAACTAAAGTCATCCTTGTGTGTTATGGATAATACTTTACACTCTTCTATTATATCAATATTATATTTTTTACATAGGGTATAAAGGAGCTCTACAACATCTACAGATCGTTTAGTTATAGGAAATACCTTCCCATCTTCCCTAGGAACTAGTTCCAACCCATTATCTTTAAAGAAACTTTGTAAATCTTGGGGAGAGTATTTATAGATTGCTGTTCGCAAAAATTTACCGTGGTCTCCATATTTAGTTAAAAATTTTTTGACTTCTCCAGTATGGGTTATATTACATTGACCTGATCCAGCGACTAATATTTTTTTCCCCATTCTATTTTTTTTTTCTAAAATTGCAGTTTTTATCCCAAAGCTTCCTGCGTATATTGCAGAAAATATACCAGCGGGACCACCACCTACAACTATATATTCATATGTTTTCATAAGTACTTCCTTTTATAAATTATATTTAGATTATATAGTATATCACAATATATAAATAAATTTATAATTAATCTTTAAAAATATTTGTAAAAAGTGTTAACATTTTTTTATAGATTGCTATATTTTTACAATAAATATAAAGTTGAAATCAAAATCAATTTAAAAATAGAAAGTGAGTTTAGAATATTTAAAATGAGATGTATTCTAAATATAGAGAAAGATTTTAAAGGAAAATAATTAACTCTATAAAAATAATTTTAAAATAAAAAATAATTGTTGTTTTTAAAAATGATTTAGTCATTTTTATTTTTTCTGCCATCTTATAATAATGTAGTAAGTTTCATATTGGATAAAAATTGTGATTTATCCAATAAAAGTTTATATTGATCTTTGTTTTTAATTGTATTATATGGCTTTTTTTAAGTTTTAAAAAAAAATAAGAAAAAAATCTTGACGTAGAATAATAAGTGCGATATACTTATTCTTGTCCGTGAGGAAAACCAAACGAGACAGAGAAGGACATTGAAAGTTGAATAGAGAAAGAAAGTGTAAATTTAAAAACTCAATTGTCGTTTAAAACTACGGTTTTAAATAATCGATTAAGGTGTACAGTGGAAAGAACCACTATAAAAAACTTCATTTATGAAGTTAGGATATAAATTTGAATGTAGAGTTTGATCCTGGCTCAGGATGAACGCTGACAGAATGCTTAACGATGGGTAGCCGGCCTGAGAGGGTGAACGGCCACAAGGGGACTGAGACACGGCCCTTACTCCTACGGGAGGCAGCAGTGGGGAATATTGGACAATGGACCAAAAGTCTGATCCAGCAATTCTGTGTGCACGATGAAGGTCTTCGGATTGTAAAGTGCTTTCAGGTGGGAAGAAGAAAGTGACGGTACCACCAGAAGAAGCGACGGCTAAATACGTGCCAGCAGCCGCGGTAATACGTATGTCGCAAGCGTTATCCGGAATTATTGGGCGTAAAGCGAGTCTAGGCGGCTTGTTAAGTCAGATGTGAAAATGCGGGGCTCAACTCCGTATTGCGTTTGAAACTGGCAGGCTAGAGTACTGGAGAGGTGGGCGGAACTACAAGTGTAGAGGTGAAATTCGTAGATATTTGTAGGAATGCCGATAGTGAAGACAGCTCACTGGACAGATACTGACGCTAAAGCTCGAAAGCGTGGGGAGCGAACAGGATTAGATACCCTGGTAGTCCACGCCGTAAACGATGTTCACTGGGTGTAGGGGGTCGAACCTCTGTGCCGAAGCTAACGCGATAAGTGAACCGCCTGGGGAGTACGCACGCAAGTGTGAAACTCAAAGGAATTGACGGGGACCCGCACAAGCGGTGGAGCATGTGGTTTAATTCGACGCAACGCGAGGAACCTTACCAGCACTTGACATACAACGAACTCGTCAGAGATGACTTGGTGCCGCTTCGGTGGAACGTTGATACAGGTGGTGCATGGCTGTCGTCAGCTCGTGTCGTGAGATGTTGGGTTAAGTCCCGCAACGAGCGCAACCCCTATCGTATGTTACCATCATTAAGTTGGGGACTCATGCGAGACTGCCTGCGACGAGCAGGAGGAAGGTGGGGATGACGTCAAGTCATCATGCCCCTTATGTGCTGGGCTACACACGTGCTACAATGGTTGGTACAGAGAGCAGCAATACGGCGACGTGGAGCAAATCTCAGAAAGCCAATCTTAGTTCGGATCGCAGTCTGCAACTCGACTGCGTGAAGTTGGAATCGCTAGTAATCGCGAATCAGCAATGTCGCGGTGAATACGTTCTCGGGTCTTGTACACACCGCCCGTCACACCACGAGAGTTGGTTGCACCTAAAGTAGCAGGCCTAACC
>NBMF01000057.1 GCA_002084825.1 Fusobacteriia bacterium 4572_74 | reverse complement strand
CTTAATCGATTGTTTAAAACTAAAAGTTTTAAACGACAATTGAGTTTTTAATTTACACTTTCTTTCTCTATTTAATTGCTAATGTCCTATTGTTTGTCTCGCTTAAGATCACTTTCGCTTTCCCTCACGGACAAGAAGAAGTATACCGTGTTTACAAGGTTTCGTCAAGTTTTTTTTGTTTTTTTATAATTTTTTTTTGTTTTTTTGTTTTTTTAAATTCCATATCTTAACTATCATTAATTTTATTAGCTTGCAGCCGCATAACTTATATGTTATCAATATAAAATGTTGATAACATATTTTTTTATTAATCAATTTATTTTTCTAATAATTTATCTAAACTTAATCTTATTCCAATAGCTCCTGTTGGTATGTTATAATTACTCTCAAAATTGCCATAACTTACATCAACTCTCCTCCTACAACTCCCATTTAAAGTGATATACCAGCTTTAAGTGGTTGAATTATTAAGCTATAACACAAAATAACCTCTCCTTAGCATTTAAATCTGTATCTATTAGAGTTATCTAAACACTGATTAACCTAACTATAAGAAATATATAAACTATTATACTTCCTATATAAAATATATTTTCAACAAGTGAAGGATCTATTGTTGTCCTTACCAAATGTAAATAAAAATACCGTTCCAATAGACCAAGTTTTTCTCAATCCATTCATAATAGTAGTTATTACACAGCCTATTACCGTTACTCCTAAAAATATACAAAAAAACTTCTACACCAATACAAAAATTGTATTCATGTAGAAGCCATTAACTTTTTTCAATAGTTTTAGATTTTAAATCTAAAAAAAGTTTTATCTACTATCTAAATAGTGTCACATAAAAAAATTTTAAGTAAATATTTAAAATATAATTCAACTTTATTTTTGTGTGTATACATATTTGTTAATAAAAATTAGATAATACAAAACCTAAAATTTTTATTTCATTTTTTCTAAATTTGTAATGAGTATAGCTATGTCATTTCCTGTTACCCCGCTTATCCTTGTAGCTTCTCCAATAGATAATGGTTTTATCTGTTCTAACCCATCTCTAGCTATATTAGATAGTCCATTTATAGTTTCAAATTTAAATCCTTCTGGTATTTTCATTCCCTCTAATTTTTTAAATTTTTCTATTTGTGTTCTTTCTCTTTCAATAAATGCATTATATTTAATTATAGTTTCAATTTGATTTTTAACAAATGTCGGCAGATCTTTAATTTCTATAATTATTCCCAAAGAATCATAGGTAACTTCTTTTTGTTTTAATAGTTCAGATAATTTTACCCCTTTACCAAATCTATCCTTAGCATCGACATTTGCTAAAACTTCATTAGCCTGTTTCATAGAGATACTTATTTGATTTATTCTTTCAACTTCAGATTTTACTATCTCACTGGCTTCCTCTAAAAATTTAATTTTATCTTCAGAGACAATTCCTATTTCTTTAGCTTTATCAAGTAACCTCATAAATGCGTTGTCAAATCTAAGAGTTAATCTATATTCTGCTCTCGATGGTAATACTCTGTACGGTTCCGGAGTTTTTTTATGGATTATATCATCAACTAATACCCCTAAATAACCCTCTGTTCTATCTATTATAACCGGTTCTTTTCCCAAAACTTTTCTAGCGGCATTGACACCTGCTAAAAAACCTTGAGCTGCGGCCTCTTCATATCCAGAAGTTCCATTTATTTGTCCTGCAAAATAAAGATTTTTTATTTTTTTACTCTCTAAACTTGGATATAACTGATAAGATGGAGCATAATCATATTCCACAGCATAGCCATATCTCATTATTTTAGCATCTTCTAATCCTGTTATTGTTCTCATCATCTTTTCTTGAGCAAATGGCGGCATAGCTGTTGTTAATCCATTTACGTAGAGTTCATTTGTTTCTTTAGATTCTAATTCCAAGAAAATTTGATGATTTGTTTTTTCAGGAAAATTTAATACTTTTCTATCTAGTGATGGACAGTGTCTTGGCCCATGTGTTTCTATTATTCCACTTACTATTGGTGAATATTCTAATAGATCTTGAGCTACTTTTACAGTTTCAGGAGTTGTATATGTCAACCATGTAGGTGCATTATTATTTTTTTCTTTCTTAGTAAATAATGAAAAATATTTTGGATGATCCTCTCCATGTAATTCTTTCATCTTACTAAAATCTACAGTTCTCATATCTATCCTTGGAGGAGTGGCAGTTTGATACCTATCCAGTATTATTCCATTTTTAGTTAATGCATCTGACAGTTTTTCAGCAGATTTTTCACCTATTCTACCTGCAGGGTATTTTACATCACCAATAACTATTCTTCCTTTCAAAAAAGTTCCAGTAGCTAATATTACTGATTTTGCTCCGTATTTTATTCCTAAATCAGAAATAACTCCTTTTATTTGTCCACCCTCAATAATAATGTCATCTATTGTACCTTGGATACTATCTAAATTAGGAGTATTTTCTATCATCTCTTTCATTTTCACTCTATACCAATATTTATCCGCTTGCCCACGAGTGATCCTAGCTGCAGGTCCTTTACTAGTATTTAAATGTTTTAATTGTAAATTATATTTATCGATATGTTTTCCAATCTCTCCTCCTAGTATATCTACTTCTGCAACTATATGACTTTTTCCTGGTCCACCTATGGAAGGATTACATGACATCATAGCTATAGCATCTAAATATATTGTAAACAGAGCTGTTTTTAATCCTAATCTTGCTGAGGCTAATGCTGCTTCACATCCAGCATGCCCTCCTCCTACAACGATTACATCGTAATTCATAAGTTCTCCTTTTTTAATTTATTTTTGTTTATATACATTTCTTATCTAATCTTTATACGTTAAATCTCAAATATTAAAATAAAAAAATACTGCAGAAATATCTGCAGTATTTCATATTTTTTTTAACTTATTTTCCTACACAGAAGTTACTAAATATATGATCTAAAATATCTTCCGATGAGATTTCTCCAGTTACTTCTGATAGTGCATCCAAAGCTTCCTTTAAATCTACAGCTATTAAATCCATTGGTAGTCCCATGTTTATTGTTTCAAATATATTTTCTATAGCTTCCTTAGTCTTAACCAAGGCAGATCTATGTCTAATATTAGTTATCACCAAAGTTTGAGATGAATCTTCAACCTTACCTGATACAATATAAGAATATACCTCTTCTTCCATCTTAGTTATACCAATATTTTCTTTAGCTGAAATTTCAATCCATCTACCAACTTTATCTAGTTTAGACAAATCTACTTTTTGCTCTATATCTATCTTATTTAGTATTCCAATAACTTTTTCACTATGAATACAGCTATGTACTCTAAGATCCTCTTCACTGAGTTCTCTAGAACCATCTACAACAAATAAAATTAAATCTGCATCATTTAATAATTTTTCAGATTTTTCTACTCCAATACTCTCAATAAAATCATCTGTATTTCTTATTCCTGCTGTATCAGCTAAGATAAGTGGTATTCCTTTTATATTAATAATCTCCTCTATTATATCCCTTGTTGTCCCTGGAATGTGAGTTACTATAGCCCTTTCTTCTTTCAACAAAGAGTTTAATAAACTAGATTTTCCTACATTAGGTTTTCCAACTATTGCAGTTTTAACTCCTTCTTTGATCATTTTTCCTTTAGAATAAGAAGAAGATAATCTATCTGAAGTTTCCAAAACTTCCTTTAAATTATCGATTAAACCCTCTGGTAATGGATCGTCGATTCCCTCTTCAGGATAATCTAAAACTACATTTATATGAGCTACTACATCTAAAAGCAATTTTTTTAAATGCAATATTTGATATTTTAAATCTCCTCTTAATTGATCCAATGAAAGAGATAAACTTCTCTCTGTTTTACCATGAATCAAATCAATTACAGCTTCAGCCTGAGTAAGATCCAATCTTCCGTTCATAAAAGCTCTTCTTGTAAATTCACCCTTCTCAGCAATTCTAGCTCCATTAGATAAAATTAACTCCAATACTTTTTCAGTTATGAGATAACCACCATGGCAATTTATCTCGACTATATCTTCCTTAGTATAAGTTTTAGGGCCCTTCATTATGCTGACCATTACTTCGTCTACTAAATCGTCACCTGAATATAAATGTCCATAGTTAATAGTAAAATTCTTTAATTCTTCTACTTTTTTTTTAGATATTGGTCTGAATATTTTTGAAAGAATATTTATAGAAGATTCCCCAGACATTCTAACTATCCCTATTCCACCTTCTCCTTTAGGAGTAGATATTGCTGCTATTGTATTAAACATAATTTTACCCCATTCTTTTTCTTTTTATCACAATATATCTTTTAGGATCTCTTCCTTCACTGAAAGTATCAAGTTCCTTATATTTATTCACTATCTCATGAATAATTTTTCTTTCCCTTGGTGGCATTGGATTTAATTTTACTGTTTTATCAGTATCTAATGCTTTTTCAGCCATTTTTCTAGCTAAATCTCTAAGTGTTTCGGCTCTTTTAGCTTTAAATCCTTCTACATCCACTTCTACTTTTACACTTTTACATAAAGAATTTAAAAGATATTCAAAACTATTTAAAGTTTTACCTTTTTTCCCTATAATTATTCCGTTATCTTCACCAGATAGATTAATTAAAACATAATGTTCTCTAGCCTCTAAAACATTTATATTTAAAACTAATCCCATATTATTTAATAATTCATTGGCTCTTTCTACTACTACATCTTCTATTTTAGTTTCTATTACTTCAGCTGTTTTTTCCATATGAATTTCGTATTCTCCATCTTTTTTAAAAAATCCAAAAAATGAAGTTTTTTTTGATATTTCAATAACTTCTATGATTTTATTTTTATCAATATTATGATCTTTTACAGCTTTGATTATAGCTTCATCTTTTGATTTAGCTTTGATTTGATAAGTTAAATTCATTTTACGCCTCTTCCCTTCTACTCATTATATAATATTGTTGTGCTACTGAAGCCAAACTTGATATAAACCAATACAATTGTAACCCTGATGGCATCTTGTATGAGATAAATATCATCATTACAGGAAACATATAAGTCATCATTTTCATTTGTGGATTAGAAGATCCTTGGCTTGCACTCATTAATTTTTGTTGGAAATAAGATACAGCACCATTTAATAATGGTAATAAATAAATTGGATCTGGTTGAGATAAAGTTAACCAAAGGAATTTAGATCCCACTGCTATAACTCCCCCATTTGCTCCTGTTTTTCTTAAAACTCCAAAAAGTGCAAATAATATTGGCATTTGTAATAATATAGGCAAACAACCACTTGCTGGGTTTACCTTATGTATTTTATATAGTTCAATTGTTTTCTGATTTAATGTTTGTGAATCGTTTTTATATTTTTCTTTAAGTGCTTCTAACTTTGGTTGTAACTTTTTCATAGCACCCATTGATTTATCCTGTTTTAACGTAAGTGGTAATAACACTAATTTAATTAAAATTGTTATACCAATTATGGCTAATCCATAATTTCCAAAAATATTATACATCATTTTTATAGCACTCTCTAAAAATCCTTGAAGTGCTCCGTATATAGCTCCGATCAACTTTGTTCCTCCTCATAATTTAAGGTACTGGGTCGTAACCACCCTTACAAAAAGGATGACACTTTGATAATCTTTTAAGACCTAGATATACACCTTTGATACTTCCATGTTTTTTTATTGCTAGAATCATATAGGTTGAACAAGTAGGTTGGAACCTACAATTTTTTTTTAAGACTGGTGATATAAACCATTGATATAATTTCACTAAAAATATTAAAATAAATTTCATAAAAACATCTTAGCTCTTTTAAATATTTTTATACTATCTTTTTCAATTATAGATAAATTTAGTGTCTTAAATTTTTCTCCTGCATTTTTTTTAGCAATAAATATTATATCGTATCCTTGTTTTAAATTTTTCTCTTGTTTTCTAAAATTTTCTCTGAAAAGTCTTTTTAACTTATTCCGACAAACAGCATTGCCAGTTTTTTTACTAGCTACTACTCCTAATCTATTTTCTTTTAAATTATTTTTTTTAAAATAGATTAACTGAAAATAACCAAAATGTTTTTCTCCTTGGTTATATACTTTTAAGAATTCAGATTTTGTTTTTAACTTCAACATAAAATCTCCTTAAAATATTTTTAAAAACCCGGTGATATAAACACCGGGTTTTATGCTGATAATTTCGTTCTAATATATAAGTTATATTTTGTCAAGATAATTTTAAATAAGTTTTTTATAAAAGTAACATAAAAAGAGTATTTGTTTTTTGTAAGATGTAGTAAAAGTAAAGCCAATATTTGTTATAAAGAAAATCTATATTTTAGAAGGGCTAGAAAAGAAATAAGCCTTTAATTGTTATTACTGTAGATATACATATGCTGCAAACCTTTATCTTTAAGGTTTTTTATCTTTAGAGATAATTTAACTCCAATAAATATATGGGTTTTTAAAGGTATCAATTATTATTGTATGTGTACATAAGCAGAATTCGTTAATTTTAAAGGGATTAGGTATATAGGAGTCGCTTAAAGCTCAATAAATGCAATAAATGCAATATAATATAATTATTATTGTGTGTGTACATACCTAGAGACTAGTTTTTTCAATGGTTGTTTTTGTAATCCTAATATTATTAGGATTAGTTGATAGATACAAATTATTAATGTTAGTATACATAATTTTTTCTTATTAGATTAAAGTGTTAAAAAAGTGATTTTTGTATGATTATATTTAGTTGAAAAATAGATTATAAGACGGGTGATACGCCTATAAAATATAACAAAGAATATGTATACTTTCAAAAATAAAGATTGAATTTATTTAGTTTTAATGATATTATGTATGACACTAAGGATTATTATTGTGAGTGGACAAAAAAAATTAATGGAGGGGTCATGTCAAAGGAAGTAAATACAGGTTTAATAGATAAATTTAACTTAAATAAAACTGGATCATTGTTAACTGACTTGACTAAAGTTGATATAAAAATGAGTGAACTTCCTGAAATAGAAGTGAGAGAAGTTGTTATCAAAGAAACTGGAAATTTTTTAGATTTGAAAGAAAATATAATAAATATACCAATAGAAATGATAGTTTTTCC
>NBMF01000056.1 GCA_002084825.1 Fusobacteriia bacterium 4572_74 | reverse complement strand
TCATATGAATTTAGATAAGATCACCCAAACCATAAAATGTGAAGAAATCGTTATTCTCTTTATTAAGAGTAGGAGCTGTAATGTCTGTACTGAACTTTTACTGAAAGTTGAAGATGTTGTGGAGGAAGAAAAAATTAAGTTTATAGATATCTATATTGAAGATAATCGGGAAGTCGGGAGTAAATATAATGTGTTTACTGCTCCTACGATCATCATGTTCGCTATGGGGAAGGAAGTTTATAGAGAAGGTAGATTCTTGAGAGTTTCAGAATTAAAGGATAAAATTTATAAATATAAAAAGTTATTATTATAAAAAGAGGCTGGCTTATGCCGGCCTCTTTAACAAATTTAGAATTCTACTTAAATTTGGATATAACAAAAGAAATTATAAAGTTTTTTTATTATATCCTTCTATTATATCTATAGGTTTAAAATTACAATATCTATAATTGTGAGCTAACCTTTCTCCATCTTTTATCCTTATCACAGTAAAATAAGGATGAAGCTCTTTTACATGATCGATAAAATGAATTAAGTTTTCACTGTCTTTTTTTATTAGTATATAGTCATCCCCAATTTCAAAATCATGCACACCAAAAATTAGAATGTTATTTATTTTTACTGTATTTCCATCAATTTCTACTAACATTCTTTTCAAACTATTCCTCCTTTTTTTCACAAATTAGATAAATTTAATTACTCTCTATACCCTTTTATTCAAAATAAGTTTTTTTCCTTTTTTTATTTTTAAAAATAAAAAAGGCTTCTAAGCAAACATCAACTATAATAGTTTTTGTCCATTTAGGAGCCTTTATATTATTTTTTCTTTAAATTATCAGAAGTAAGTTTTCCACACTCTTCTACCATATCTCTCATTCCGCATCCTATACACTGATCTCTACAATCTATAGTTAAAGCTACCTCTTTTGCTTTTTTCAATTCATTTACAAAATATTCATGAGATATACCAATATCTACCATATCCCATGGTAATTCTGCATCAGTAGACTTAGCTCCTAAATAATCTTTTTCATCTAATCCTAATTCTTCTATGGCTTCTTTCCATCTAGAAAATTGAAAATTTCTACCATGATCTTCTAATTTTGCACCTTTAGACCATACCTTTTCTAATAATTCTCCTATTCTTTCATCTCCACGAGACAAGAATTCTTTATACCTTTTAAGTCCTCGTCGGTTTCAAAAGGCAGACCTATCATAAAGTAAAATTTTAGATTTGTCCATCCAGCTTTTACTGCTGAAATTGCTGTTTCTAAAATATCTTCCTCTGTGACACCTTTATTAATAATATCCCTCATCCTCTGAGTCCCTGCTTCTGGAGCAAATGTAAATCCTGTTTTCTTCCCACTTTGGATTTTCTCAGCTACTTCTACAGAAAATGGATTCATTCTAAGTGAAGGTAACCCTATATTAAGATTATTTTTTCCATGTTTTTTTTCTAAATTTGTGATTAAATCTCCTATTTCACTATAATCACTACTCGATAGTGAAGATAGTGATACTTCATTATAGCCTGTAGCTTTTAAGCTTTTACTTATTAAAGCTAAGTTTTTTTCTAAAGTTCTCTCTCTTACCGGTCTATAAGTATATCCTGCTTGACAAAACCTACATCCTCTCGTGCATCCTCTTTGGATCTCCACAGATACCCTGTCGTGAACTATCTTAACAAAAGGAACTATTTGGTTGGCATAAAATTCTGTGTTATCAAGATTTTGAACTACAGCTTTTTTTATTTTTTTATCTCTATGAATTGTAGGAATATATACTCCATTTACATCTTTGATTAATTCTAATTTTTCTGGTTTTGTTTTATCGGTATTGGCAATAAATATTCTTGCTATTTCTGCCATTACATCTTCTCCATCTCCTATTACAAAATAATCCACAAATCTTTTCATAGGTATTGGATTTACTGTACAAGTTCCCCCTGCCATAATTAACGGATATTCTTCACCTCTATCTTCTGCTTTTAATGGTATTCCTGCTAAATCCAATGCATTCAATACATTAGTATAACTCATCTCATATGAAAGTGAAAATCCTACAACATCAAATTCTTTTAGTGGAGTCCTGCTCTCTAATGAAAACATTGGTATATTATTTTCTCTCATGACAGCTTCCATATCTTCTAGGGGAGAAAATCCTCTTTCCAATGAAAATCCATCAACTTTATTTAATATATCGTATAATATTCTTATTCCCAAATTGGACATCCCGACCTCATAGATATCGGGAAAAAATAAACACATATTTACTTTAAAATCTTTTTTATGAATACTATTTACCTCGTTTCCCATATATTGTACTGGTTTTTCTACTGAAAGTAGATATTTTTCTATATCAATCATAATGTACTCCTCTTCCTTTAATAGTTTCTATAACAGATTTTTTCTATAATTTTATATTTATAAAAAAGATCAATTCTTGTCATCTATCTTTTGAAATTTCTTCATTTTTTTATTCCCATCCAGATTGTGATGATTTAAAATTAAATTAGCCAATTTCAGATCTATATTTTTCAATTTTTCATAGCCTAGTTTAGGATGCATATCCAATAGTTTATCTCCTATCAAGACCTTCTTCATCCTGATCAGAAGGCATACTCTTTCTTTTCCACAATCATGTAGAAGGGCTAATTTTAGATATTTTTTATCTCTATTTAATATTTTGTCTTTTTTTACTGTCTCATAGACACTCATACTATGTATTTTGTCATAATTATCCATATTTATAAAGATATTATATTCTTCCTCTGTTAAAATTTTTTTTATTTCTTCTATCTTTTTAGTTTTAGGTTTTGCAAACAAATAATTTAGTCCCTGTTTTATTCTACTCATAATATCACTCCAGCAATTAAACTGTCTTTATTATTATTTCCCCGTATTTTTTCCTTAAAATTTTGATATTACTGGCGTTTTTCCCAATAACTTCACCTTTTTTATTTTTAGATACATAGAAAATATAAACATCTTTAATTTTTTCTACTTTCAAAATATTTTCTTCATAAATATCATTGATATCCTCTATTATTATCTCTTCTAACTCTTTGGATAAAACCATCTTTTCCAAAGTTAGATATTTTCCCGATAGAATTTTTTTTTCTCCAGTCAATATATATCCAGACATGATTCTTACTTGTTTTGGCATAAATGAATTTCCTGAAAATATTAAATTTCCATCGTTGTATGAAATTTTTACACTTCTTATTTTTTTCAATAACTTTTGTCCTTTTCTATCGGTAAAATCACTTACATCATAAGTTCCTGTAAGTTCGTCACATCTTTTTAAGATCTCTTCCTCTGTAGAGTTTATTTTATTTATTGGATAGTTATAGTTATAGATTCTTCCCTCTATCATCTCAGGTAGAGCCAAGTTAGGCAGTGTTTTTTCTATCTTTATGATCTTCATCTCATTTATTTTTTTATTAAATTTATCTTTTAATGAAGTTTTGTCTATCCTATTATTAGAGTTTATATATAGTATATTTTCTGAGGCACTTACTTGACCATCGGTTCTTCCACCTTGTTGAACACCCTTAGCCCATGTAATCCCTAACTCTCCTAATATCTTTATAAATTCCCCTTTTACAGTTTTCTTTGTACAATTTTCATCTTTATTCTCATCAAAAGAATGAAATTTTGTTCCTTGATATGAGATATAAAATAAATATCCAAATTTTGTTGTTTTTTCTAAACTTCTAAAATTCACCTGTGCCTCCATCATATCCTATGTTTTTTAACACCTTTATTCCACTCAATTTTTCTATAGTTTCTATATTGTTTTTTAATATAATTTCATCGGTATCATTGTTTTTATTATTGAATATAATTCCCTTTATCATGATATCATTTCTTTTCAATGTTTCTATTGTTAATAGTGTATGATTGATCGTGCCCAAAGTGTTATTAGCCACTACTATAACCTCTGATTTTTTCCTATAATCCACCAAAAGATCTAAATATGTATATCTATCTTTATAAGGAACTAGTAGACCTCCTGCACCTTCAATATACAAGATTTCATGAGTTTTAATCTCTTTGTCTATTCTTTCCTTTATTTTATTGATTAATATTTGCTGCCCGTCTAGATCTGCTGCAATATGAGGAGACATTGGTTTTTTGAAGAAATATGTATTTATTTCGTCCACATTTTTATTTAAAAGATCTGCATATTTTTTAGTATCTGATCCTTCTAAATTTTTACCAAAAATTTCTGATCCTGTTTCTATAGGTTTTAATGCCATAACATTTTTTTTATTTTTAAGATCTTCCTCTATCAATTTTAGAGTAACATGGGTTTTTCCAATCTCAGTTCCAGTTCCCACTATAAAATAAAGGTTTCCCATGTTTTCATCTCTATATTTTATCCTATGACACTTTCTGCACCTAGGTTCATATGATTCTGTAGCTCCTACCAATACAATAGGGTCATCATAATAAGCAGGTTCACCATCTATCAATCTCTGAGATACTGTAGCAGGATTTCCACACACAGCACAAATAGCCTGGAATTTATCCACATATTCAGCTCTAGCCAAAAGCTCATCCATAGGTTTAAAAGGCTCTCCCTTAAAATCTTTATCTAAACCGGCTACAATCACTCTCTTTCCCATATCAGCCAATTCTTCACAAAATTTAACAACTGATCTACCAAAAAACTGCACTTCATCTATTCCGATTACTTGTGCATCACTATATTTTTCAAAGAATAATTTTTTCATCTCTTCAACACTGCTTACAGGTACTCCCTCTATAAATGATTGATTGTGTGAAGCTAATTTTGCTTCATCATATCTAACATCACTTGCATGTTTAAAGGCCACTACTTTTTGATGAGCATACATTGATCTTCTCAATCTTTTTATCAATTCTTCACTCTTACCTGAAAACATACTTCCAGTTACAACTTCTAACCATCCCATTCCCTCTGTTACTATAAATTGCAAATTTCTCACCTCATTTATATAGTTAGTAATTAGTAATCAATAATTACCAATTAGGCTTTTCTAAATATTTTGTTATCTATCTTTAGAATTAAATCTATTAAGGGTTCTAATAATCCCTTTAATCTATAAATTATTCTAGCACTGAAATACCCCATAACTGCGGCTCCTAATATATCAAATGGATAGTGAATTCCTTCAAATACTCTGCAGAGTCCCAATATAATCCCAAATGTCAGCATATTTATTCCCCATTTTTTTGTATTTTTAAACATAGTTAAAGACCAAGACAGTGCCAGCATAAAGGTCGTATGATCCGAAGGAAAAGAACTGTCTGCTATATGTTCTTTTAGTATTACTCCTAATCCATCTGCAAATGGTCTAGGATGAAAATAAAATAATTCTACAAAATGATTGAGCAGTATAGCTAAGATAACAGTTATCGTAGCATAGATAGCTTCTTTTTTATTCTGCCTCTTAAAATAAATATAAACTATTAATCCTATAAAGATATAGGGGCCTTTCTCTCCTAAGAAGACTCCTATTTTATCCAAGACTTAAGAAATTGGAAATTATTGGTTTTTACATTTTTAAAATTTTACTTCTCCTTAGTTTAAAATAAGGTTATAATAGAGGTGAAATATAATAAATTAAGTAGTTGAAATAGGGACTATAACATTATAAATAAAAAAAATTAAAAATAGTATTAAGTATAAAGGAGTCCATTTTATGAATTATACACATATATTAAAGGAAATTATCAATTATGTTGAAAATAATATTGATAGATCTATTACTTTAGATGAAATTGCAGCTAATTTTTTTATCTCAAAATTTCATTTTCATAGAATATTTAAAGTTTATACTGGCATCTCCTTTGGGCAATATATGGGTAAACGAAGGTTTCAGCATATTGGCGATGATATTTTAAATTACAGAACTATGGAAATTTGGAAGATTGCTCTTAAATATTCTTATATCCACCCACAAATTTTGAATAGAATATTTAAAAAACATTATAATATCACTCCTACACAGTATAGAAAAAACAATATCAGAAAGGTTATACAGGACAGGCTAATTGTTTTAGGGAAGGAGACTATCTCCCTAAATGGAAAAATTATGATTGATCTTTCTTTGGAATTTTTAAAAAAAACCAAGGTTTATGGAATTACCTATTCGATAGATCTGGCTAAAACACCCCTCACTAAAGAGGAGATTATAGCATTTACCAAGATGAAATCACAGGATTTTATCGTGACACCCCAACTAAAAAAATTTTATTATATTTCCATTAAAAAAACTAAAGATATCTATATCTTTGGGGTTTTTACCGATAAAAAATTTGATTTTGAAGAACATTTCACTATCCCTTCGGGATTATATGCTCTTCTTCATTATTCTGGTGATCGATTATATAACTCTTTAGATGTTGTATTAAACGATATACAGAGTATTTTTGACAAGGAGCATCTCGCTCCTAATATAGATACCCTTGAGATAGTTCAATGTAGCAAGAATGGTTTAACTCTTCCATAAAAAAGATGTTAAAATTAATGGATAAATTATTTCAACCTTTAGGTTAACTTAATTTCAAAAAATTTTATGTATATAAAATAGGAGGATATAGATGAAAGCAAGAAAAATAATATTAATTTCATGGCTACTCCTAATAATAGGATGTTCAAGCTATGTTCCAAAAACACATGAAGACCTCATGCAGTCAAAGAGTGAGATTCAATTACAGGGTAATTTTACCTGTGATGAAAAAAATGATTATAAAGATCAAAACTTAGTTTTTGTTCATGAAAAATGGTGGTCAAATTATGATGATCCAGATTTAAATGAGCTCATGGAGATAGCACTAAAGTCAAACACAGATGTAAAAGTAGCTAAATTTAATATCCAGGCTGCCAATACAACTATCGATGCAGCTGAGCACAGTGCTCTTCAAATGGGACTCTATGCAAGTGGAGAAATCTTAGGAACTGGTCAAACATATACAAAATCAGACGTTCTCTCTAGTTTACTTCACGAAGATAAAAATACTTATGTAGCGACTGGAGGAATCAAAGCCAATTATAACTTTGATTTTTATGATAAATATGAAAACTTAACAAAACAACAAAGTTATCTGGCTGAAAGTACTAAATTTCATTCGAAATTGATCGAACTGAATATAACTACAAATATTGCCAAACTTTATGGATATTATATCTACCTCCAAGGGGAAAAGATAAACCTAGATAAAAAATTGTCTGTATTGGTGTCTATCGAAGATAAGGTACGATCAAATATTGAATTTGGAGGAGGAGAAGAGGAGGACTTATTAATTATCCAAAATAAAATTCTTAATTTAAAAAGATATATAAATTTAAATGAATTTAAAAAGATATCTACTGCCGAGACTATATATTCATTGTCATCTTATAAAAATAAGAATAAAATCGAAAAAATATTAAAAGATTCTGTCTATTCTCATCTTATGAATCAAGAACTTCTAATTCCTGACAAGATATCATCCGAGGTTATTATTAATCGTCCAGATGTACAATATTATCTGATGATAATTAAGTCTCAAAAGGCCAAATTAAAATCATTAAAATCAGATTTTTACCCACAGGTTTCAATTGGTGGAGATGTAGGATATAGAGGAGTAGGAATAGATAACAGTTTTAAAGATTTCTCATCTTTAGTATGGTCATTTGGACCAAAAATTTATCTTCCAATATTTAATATGTCTGGTATTAAAGCTAATTATAAGATTGCTGATATTCAAGTAAATACATTTATCGCAAATTATAATAAAACTATCAATAATTCCATCCAAGATATCAATACTAAATTAAGTAGTGCCAAAATATCAAAGATTAATTATATAAACTTAGATATCGTCGAAAAAAATGAAGAAAAAATTTATAAAAATTCAAATTTAAAATTTAAAAATGGTTTTATTTCTGAATATCAAAATTTGAAAGATCATTATATTTATTTGAATTCTTCCCTTTACAAAACTCAGCAATCCTATAAACTTTACTCAGATCAAATAGATCTGATCAATAGTTTAGGAGGAGTGTATAAGACTGTGGAACAGGTAACAAAATAAAAAATAAAGATTTTAATCTATTAAAAAAAATAAAGGAGTTATATATATATGTCAGAAATTATAAAAACAAATGAAAATTTAAAAGATATAAAAATAGAAGAAAACAAAGGAAAGGCTAGGAAAAAAATCGAAATTTTTCTCAGTGGAATAGCAGTTCTTGGAGTTTTTTACGCTCTCTATTTTTTCCTTTACAGTAACGGGTATGTATCTACTGAAAATGCCTATATTACAGGTAATCAGACTGCTGTAACTGCTCAAATAGCAGGAAGTATCACACGGATAAATTTTGTAGATACTACAGAAGTAAAAAAAGGTGATTTATTGGTGGAATTTGAAGACACAGATTATCAATTGGCTTTAGAAGGAGCGGAGATTGCCTTGGCTCAAGCAGTTAGAGATTATTCTTCTCTTGAAACTAATGTTTCACAGTATCAATATGCTTTGGAAGAGAGCCTAAATAATTTGACTAATGTGAAAAAAAATTATGATAGAAATTTTAAACTATTTAATGCTGGTATCATCAGTCGTCGACAGATGGATGCAAGCACTACACAATTAAAAAATGTAAAATTATCGGTTTTTCAAAAAAAAGAAGCTCTTGCAAATGCAAAATTACAGGCCAGTTCAAAGGATGCCTATAGTCATCCTGCTGTTCGAAGTGCTATTTTAAAATACAAACAGGCATACCTTAATTTGTCTAGAACAAAAGTTTATGCACCTGTAGATGGTATCGTAGCTAAAAAATCAATCTCCTTGGGACAAAAAATTGGAATTGGGAATCCTTTATTCTCTATAGTAGATCTAAATAATGAGTGGGTAGAGGTAAACTTAAAGGAAAATCAGATGAAAAATATAAAGATTGGAAATATAGTGGAATTGACAAGCAGTTTAAATGGGAAAGTATATGAGGGTTATATTATCGGTATCTCTGCTGGTACTGGAAACGCCTTTTCCCTTTTACCACCTCAAAACGCAAGTGGTAACTGGATCAAAATCACTCAAAGACTTCCTGTAAGAGTAGCTTTTGATAAAAAAAGCTTAAGAGATAATGGAATACTCCCCTTAGGGACTACTATGGAAGCTGAAATTAATACCAATACTGCAGAAGATGATATTTCTAATATTGAGATTAAATCTTCTAATCCATATACTCTGAATATAAAAAAAATTCAAAGAACTATAAATCATATAGTTAAGGTGAATTCATATTAATTACGTAGGAGGGTTGTATGTCGGAAATAAATGATAAGATAACAGGAAAAATAATTTTTATAACTATAGCCCTTGCTATGGGTTCATTTTTAAATACGTTAAATGCCAGTATAGTCAATGTATCTCTAACACATATTGCCGGAGATTTTGGAATGGCTCCCAGTAAAAGTACATGGATCATAACATCCTATGCTGCTGCCGAAGCCATAGTATTACCCCTTATTGGATGGTTAACTCTCCAGTTTGGAACTGTGAAACAGTATATTTGGTCTACAATATTATTTGCTGTAGCCAGTTTATTCTGTGGGATGAGTTTTTCCCTCTCCACGCTGGTTGCTGCCAGAATATTGCAGGGAGTTGTAGGAGCCAGCATGATTCCACTTTCTCAGACACTGATTATGAAAATTTTTCCTAAGGAAAAAAGGGGAATCGGGATAGCTATTTGGACAATGACCCTTATACTCGGGCCTATTTTAGGGCCGGTCATCGGAGGAGCTATCACCGATGTGGCATCTTGGAGATGGTGTTTTTACCTTAGTGTCCCACTCTGTCTTTTGTCTAGTGGTGTAATTTACTATATGTTTAAAAAAGATTATGCTGGTGAAAAATTTACAAAAATAAAAGCTGATATAGTGGGTATTTTATTACTTATCAGTGGTGTAGGATCCCTTCAAGTTTTTTTAGAACAGGGTACAGATTTAGATTGGTTCGCTAGTTCATCTATTGTTATATTAGCTATTGCCTCATTTATATCACTGGTTATTTTAGGAATATGGGAATGGCATCATGAAAATCCTGTTATAAATGTCAGGTTATTTTTAAATAAAAATTTTACTATAGGAGTATTTTCTCTACTAATTGCATCGGTTGCATTTTTTATGACTGCCGTTATTCTGCCCTTTTGGTTGCAAAATGTTATGGGATACACCTCCTTTATAAGTGGTAAAACTACGGCTACTTTGGGTTTACCTATATTATTTTTATCTCCTATTATTGGTAAATATACCGATAAAATTGATAATCGATATATTGCCATTACAGGGTTTATTATTTTTGCTCTAGTTTCATTTTTTACTGCTAATTATAGTTTAGATGTTACATCTAGCTATGTTTCGTATACTAGAGCTTTAAGTGGTATCGGGCTTGCATTTTTCTTTGTAGCTTTAAACAACGTTTCTCTAGGAAGTGTAAAACCTGTGGAAATTGTAGCTGCTGCTGGGATTTATAACTTTATGAGAAATTTGGGAAACAGTATTGGAAGCAGTCTATTTACCCCCCTATGGAATCATTATCGAGCTTATCATCATGAGGTATTAGCTAGCCATATTCATACAGGTAATCCAAATTTTTTGCCGTTAATTAATTCCGTTCCAGGTTCTATCCAGGCTAAATTAGTTGTTATAAATGGTTTGATTACTAAAGAAGCTGCTACTATGGGTGTTAATGATGTCCTCTTAATTTCTGGATTTATCATTTTAGCTCTAGTTCCATTTATATTATTGGCAGACAAAGTTATAGATTCTACTCAAGGTGGACATTAATCAAATAAAAGGAGATTTGACTCTTTTATACAAAAAACCTGTGAACTAGACACTAAAAAAAAGGTCAAAGTTTACAGGTTTTTGTATATATTTTTATTTTTATATAAATTAATAATTCATTTATATTTTGTATAGCTTTAGTTGCTGCTTCTTCTATATTGTTTTCAGAAACATATTCATGTCCATCATTTATATTTAATGTCATTGCCATAGAACAATTCATAGATATGCTTTCAAAAAAATTATCTATTTTTATTTTTAGATCATTCGATAAAAAAACTTCTTGTATTTCTAACTTTTCTTTTAATTCTAAAATTTGACTTAATGGTGAAAAATCTTTATAATCACTAAAATTTTTAAATTCATTTCCAGGTTCTATAAATTCTTCATAATATTTTTTTATTGTTGAATCATATCTAACCAATTATCAAAATTACTATGTGTTTCCCTTTTTTTACATCCTGTTACATTTCTATTAAAATATGCTTTTATGTAGTATGCCTCTTTTAACTCCTTGTCTAATTTAAGTAGTTTTTCTAATTTCCACATCTTAATTTTAATAAATTAATGATATTATCATTATGCACACAAAACCTCCATTATGAGTTTCTAGTTAATTCCTATGATATCAGATTTTGTATGCTTATTTTATTTTATTTTATTTTATTTTTTATACATCATTTCTTACTAAATCTTCATATGATTCTCTCCTAACCATAAGAGCTGACTCCCCGTTTTCTACTATAACCACAGCAGGTCTGGGAATTTTATTATAGTTACTTGCCATAGAATAATTATACGCTCCTGTACCAAATACACATAAAATATCTCCTAATTCTGCCTTTTGTAATTTAGCATCCTTTATAATCAGATCTCCAGATTCACAGCATTTTCCTGCTACAGTTACTGAGTTTTCTTTTTCCTCTAAACATCTATTTCCAATCGTTCCATTATAGGCAGCCTGATATAGAGCCGGTCTTATATTATCTGTCATTCCTCCATCAATAAAATAATAATTTTTCCCTGAATAGGTGGTCTTTAATCCCTGTATAGTATAAAGAGTAGTTCCAGCATTGGCTACCAAGGATCTTCCCGGTTCAATCTGAAGTTTTTTAATGCCTAAATTATATTTTTCATTTATTTTTTCTATAATGCTTACCTGTTCTTTTAGACATAGTTCTAAATCAATAGGTTCATCTCCCTCTGAATAATAGATCCCGTATCCTCCTCCTAAGTTTAGAGTTTCTATTCCTATACCTTCTTCAACCAATTCTTTTATATAATTAGTCATGACTTCAGCTTCCTTTAAAAAAGAATTGATATCAAATATCTGTGAGCCTATGTGGGCATGTATCCCCTCAAATTTCACCCATTCACTCCTATTTATTCTTCTTATGAGTTCTTTTGTCTCTTCCATAAAGATGGATTCTCCAAATTTTGAATCAAACTTAGAAGTCTGGATATACTCATGGGTATGAGCATCTATTCCTGGATTAACACGTAAGATTGCATTTATTTTTTTCTGTTTTTTTTCACATATATCTTCTAATAATTTAAATTCTAAATGATTGTCTACTATAATAGTCCCTATCCCATATTCGACTGCCATATTAAGTTCTTCTATAGATTTACTGTTTCCATGAAAATGAGCTTTTTCCATAGGGAAATGAGCTTTTAAAGCTGTATATATTTCTCCTCCGGAAACAACATCTAAACAAAGATCCAACTCCTCTACTATCTTGCACATCCCAACAGTTAAAAATGCTTTAGAAGCATAGGCTACATCAGTCTTAAAAACTTTGGATTTAAAACTTTTTTTTATTAATTCTGCCTTTTCTACTATATAATTTTTATCCATAACGTAGAGAGGAGTTCCATACTCTCCCTTTAATTTTTTCACCGACACTCCACCAATTTCCAAAATTCCATCTCCATTAATCTCTTGAGTTCCAAACATATATACCTCCGCCTTTCTTTTCTTTTTTTATACAAATATATATATAAAGTATATTATTCTTGAAGTATTTTAAGTATGGGGGTATACTTAATGATATATTTATACTAAGGAGATCAATTATGAAAAATAAAATGTCTATTGGAATATTCGATTCTGGGATTGGAGGTCTTACTATCCTAAAGGAGATTAGAAAAATTTTACCGAGGGAAAATATTATTTACTACGGGGATTTTAAAAATAATCCCTACGGTATTAAGACTACCTCAGAAATTCAAAAATTAAGTGAATTTATAGTCAAATTTATGATTCAAAATCATTGCAAAGTAATTATAATCGCCTGTAGCCTTATGACTGCAGCTTCTTTGGAATATTTAAAAAATAAATATTCTATTCCTATCATAGGAGTTGTAGAAGGAGGAGTGAAAGCTGCCCTCCTAGAAAGTAAGAAAAAAAAGATTGCTTATATTGCAAACCCTTTTACCGTAAAAACTAAAATTTATGAAAACACATACAAAAAATATTCAGAGGATGGATCCCTCTATGGTATTCCTTGTAAAAAATTATGTGCTCTTATTGAGTCTGGTTGGGAAAATCATCCCCATCGTCTAGAAGTTTTAAAGAAGTGTTTGGAGAAGATTCCGAAAGATACAGATACTCTTATTTTAGGTGGTACACATTATCCGCTTATAAAGAAAGATATAAGAAAATTTTTCTCTGAAAAAATTGTGGATTCTTCCAGAGAGTCTGTATTTGAACTGTTAAATATACTTATTTCTACGGATCTTTTCAATAAAGAAAATAAAAAAGGAAGTGTTGATTTTTGCATCAATGGAGATACAACTCTTCTTTTAAACAGACTTCTAGAAATATTTATAGAAAAATTTAAAAATATTTTTTCTGTAGATTTTTAGAAAAATCTAATTTTTCTTTGTGTCAATTTGTGTAATTCATGACTAGCTTTTATCTTTTAATTTTCTTTTATTTCTATAACCTTATCTGCATTATCAAAAACAGTTTTAACCATTGCTTGAAATCGTTTTGGAAAGCTCTTTACATCTTCAGGTTTTGCATCTTTTACGATAGCACTTTTTAAAATTGCCATTGGATTTACAACTACTTGTGGCTTATATGTAACACAGACACTTTTGTTTGTGTCTAGGCGAGTCAAACGCACATCACATTCTATGTTAGCACCGAAAAAAAGTAACTCTCTTCTATTAAACTTGCCAGTAGGAATCCCACCAAACCCAAAATCTATAGTAGCACCTGTTATATTTGATAATACAGAGGCAACAACACCAGCATTATCTTGCGTAGGCATATTTTTAAGTTCCACTTTGATGAGCCCACGCTCTGGAAGTTCTTCTCCATAAAGTGCTTTAAGGCCTTTAAGTGCTACAAGATATGCTCCTGCAACAGTAGCACAACTATGTCCCGCTGTTTTCACTATATCTATATATGTAAGTTCAATTATACCATCATCATTCACGCCAAGAAATTGACTCAACTCATCATAAATCGTGATAGTTGGTATCTCGTCAAAAAAATCTAAATATTTCATAATTATATCTCCTTATGTGAATAAATCACATTTTTTTATTAGTTTCTTTAAATTTTTAAAAACAAGAGAGCCTTCTTGTTTTTTTATATTTTATCCGTTTTTAATCTCTATTTTTTTATCTTTTATATCAAGATAATCTATAATTCTTTCAACACGAGGTTGTACGACTTTTTTATTTTCTCCATTTTGATATGGAAGTAATGTAACTTTTCCACTATAAGGATACTACTATAAATTAAAAGAATCAATTATTTTTTTTAGGTTTTAATCGAAAATAAATATCTGCGTTCTATTTTCCCCTTCATTGTACATTCTCAATTATCCATTTTTAATCCCTTACTTGCCTTTTAAGCCCTCCTAAAAATCACACCTTGTAATTAATGGTAGGGTAAATTAGTATAACTGATGGTAGGACTTAAACAAAAAATATTGTATAATTGAAGAAAAAGTGTGGAGGTTATCTAACTTACTTTCAAAAAGATTTTGTATAGAAGCCCTAGAAGAGAGATTAAAGATATAAATATAGTATTTTCAAGATCATTACATTAAATCAAAAAGGCAGATTATATAAAAAAATTGCAATACTTTTAGAATTTAACTATTGCTTAAAGGAGTATATTATCGGAGGTTCTATGAAAATAAAAAATAAATTAATATTAGTTATTATATCAGTTGCTATTGTAACTCTAAGCTTTGGATTTTGGGGGATAAATAACATTTATAAAAAATCAATAATT
>NBMF01000055.1 GCA_002084825.1 Fusobacteriia bacterium 4572_74 | reverse complement strand
GACATAATGGTGGATACAGCAGATGGCAGCAATAAACCTGCTCTTAAAACCGGAAGTGTTTCAATAACCGAAGTAGAGGTGACAAATGACGAGAACAACAGTGATATTTCAGAACTTTTAGCACAGGATGGAGATCCTATTAATTTAAGCTCAGGATCTATAGATGCAACTGTCACTTTGGGTTCAAGAAAAACTTCTACAAACAGTAATTTTTCTGCATTAAAAATCCATATTGAAGGAAAAGTCATAGATGATGCAGTAGGTATTATAGAAAATACCCTAGAGTATACCTACGATGAAAAAACTCTAGAAGCTAATACTACAACAAATCCAGAAATAGGAAAGATAACAATCAAAAATACAGCTATAACATCTGAAACGAATGAAACAGAAGATGCTAGCTATATTCCTGGGGAAAATAAAACTTTCCTTGTAGAGGTAACAAATACAGGTTCCGGGTATGCCAACAAGGTGGATATCCAGGATATTATAACAGAGATAAAAACGGAGTTAGCAGGTGAATTTTCTGATTCAGTAGTTACAAAAGACTTTGCCTTTGACACTACAAGTCCTATAAGTGTAGAGGTGAAAGCAGACGGGACAGACCACACCTATCAAGTTGGAAGTATAGATAAGATAAATGGATTCCTAGGAAAATTGAATATCTACCCAGGGGATACATATAAAATAAAGATTACAGGAAAGATAAAAAAATCAGCTATAGGAAATATAACAACCATCGCAAGTGCTACTTATAATAATGGGACTACTAATGAAAAAGTAGAAGATGATGCAATAGTAAGTACAGTAGATAGTATAGTATCTATCAATAAAAAAATTAGTCTGGATGGGACTACTTATGAAAGTGAAACTATAAACTATATTCCTGGAGACAAAATATACTATAAAATAACTGTATCTAATACAGGTTCAGGATGGGCAAACGATGTTCAAATTGTAGATAATATTAGTCTAATAGAAAGTGAAATCTCAGGAACCACTGGAAATGGAATTGCTTTTGATCCTGATACCATAGATATTAGCTATGATACGACTGCTATATCTAGTGGAAATATATTCATAGATACAAGTTTAGATAATTTAAGTGCTACATTTGATCTAGCACCAAAAAGCAATCTAGAATTCTATATATCAGGTAATGTAAAAAATAATATAACTGGTCAAATAGATAATACGGCAACATTTTCATCTTTAAGTGGAGATGTAACAACTGGCAGCACAAATACCGTAATAGCAAAGCCAAAAAATGCTGTAATAACAATATTAAAAGAAGTGGTAGGGGGAAATACAGAATATAGTATCGATGAAGAGATACACTATAGAATAAGTGTAACAAATACAAGTGATTCATTTGCCAATGACCTAAAAATAGTAGATATCATAAAGGGTGATAGTGGAATAAAAACAGATGATTCAATAGATTTAGACCCTATAGATGCATTTGTAAGTTTCAATATAGAATCACCACCCTTAGGAGATATCAGTGAAATTGTGTCTACAGTTGAGGCAAACGGAGTAGATGTAACAGTAGATTTGGCTCCTAAAGATACAATAATATTTGATATTTATGCAACAGTAACTTCAACGGCTATAGGTGATATAATCAATACAGCAAGTTATGTATATAATGGTCAAGATCCTGTTGAAAAAACAGTAACGCTTAACCCTAAGAAAGCCACCCTTGGAATAGTAAAAACTTCTTTGACTACTACTGTAATACCTAAAGAGGAAGTAATATTTCAAATAGAAATAAAAAATACTGGTGAGGGTATAGCTAATGATGTAGTGTTTACAGACGATCTTTCCCTTATATTAGCCACACTATCTGATGGAACTATAGATAAGGCTATAAAAGAAAATAGTGTAACAGCAAGAGTAATAGAGTCTACTAAAACAACACCGGCTATACCAACTATAAATACTCAGGGTAATAAGGTGACAAGTACATTAGATATAGCACCTGGCGGTAGCATAGTGGTAGAAGTAAAGGGTACCTTGGTAGATAATATAGTAGGGAGCATAACGAACACAGGAAAATATGAATATATAAATAATGGAGATACCGAAATAACTACAGGAAGCTCTAGTGTAATTATTGGAGCAGGTAATTCAGAAGTTTCCATAGAAAAAACAGCCATTGTAGATCCTAACCTAGGAGGATATATCCCAGGAGAGGAATTAGAATTTAGAATAAAAGTACACAATAATGGACCAGGTATAGCTAACAATATTAATGTTTTTGATGAAATGGATAAAATAATAGTTGAAACTGTTTTAGGTGACAAGAAAGCATTTAGTAAGTGGAAGATAGAGGTAGTAAATGGAGGTAGCACAAAATTACCTAGTCTTATTCCTAATATATTCCCCATTGAAGATTCAAATTTAAATGTAGATGTAGATATAGCACCAGGAGATACTCTGGAATTTAAGATAACAGCCACAGTTATATCAGATGCTTTTGGAGATATACTAAATACAGCTAAAGCAAGCTATGAAAACGATCTGAATAATGATGGAGTGACAAAAGTTCTCCCAGTATTTGACAGTGCATCATTTATACCTTCTAGGTCTGATGTAAAAATTGAGAAAACAGAGGATAAGGCAATGTACGCTCCAGGAGAGGAGATCACCTATACTATTATAAATATTCCTAGAGGAGGAAAAGCGGTATACACCATAAAAACTATAGTAGCTAACAATACAGTAGGAAAAATCATAAATACAGCAAAATTCACCTATACAGATAACGATGGAAGTGCAAAAGAAGGAGAAGCATTTACAAATAGTGATCCTATTAACGCTAATCTATCGATAACAAAGACTGCAGATATAGAAGAATTTGTAGCAGGAAATCCTATTACCTATACAGTTCAAATTAGGAATACGGGATTAGGAATTGCAAATGATGTTGCACTCAAAGATCTACTCATGGATATAGAGGTTGAATCCGTAGATGGTTCTGGTGTTAAGGCTTTTGAAAGTGTAACTATAACAGATAATATTAGTGCTTTATCTAGTGTGAGTAGTGTAGAAAGCTATGACCCTAATAAAAATTTGGATACTCTATTAGATATAGCTCCAGGAGATACAGCAGAATTTGTAATTGTAGGAGTAACCAATAAATTAGCAGGAAAAGACATCACAAATAAAGCTGAATATAGCTTTAATAACAACGATGGTACTCTTAGTCATGATTCTGCAGAGGTAACTTCTAAGGTAAAATTAAATGAAGGTGAACTAGTTCTTACTAAGCAAGCTTTTAAAAATAGTATAGAAAAAGGTGAAGTTGTAGAGTATGAAATCATAGTACGAAATCCTACAGATGTTTATTTTACAGGTGTATCTGTAGAAGATAAAACCCCAGTAGGGTTTAAGTATGTAGAAGATACTACAGCTATGACTTTAAGTGGACCTGATGGAGATTTTAAGACAGACGATGATGAAGATATCTCTGATGAACCTATACAGGGAAATACACTATCTTATACAGCAGTAAATATTGGACCAAATGAGTCTTTACGTATAAGATACATTATGAAAGCAAGTATCGGAACAACCTTTGGTAAGTATGTAAATACAGCCTACGCAGTATCTGGAGAAAAAGAAGTCTCCAATAGAGATTCTGCAACTGTAGAAGTAATACCAGATGCTTTATTTGATACAGCAACTATCATAGGTAAAGTATATGAAGATTTCAATGGTGATGGGTATCAAGCAGATGCTACGGCTACAAAAATAGAAATTAAAGGCGGAGTAAGTGTCGCAAGTTATATACCAAATTCAACGACTCTAGAGATAGATGGTAAAGTTGAAAGTGTGGAGGATGCTAGTCCACCCCTTCAACATGGAATAACAATAGGTCAATTAAGAGGAATATCTAGAAATAGAAAGATCAAAGAACCTAGTAAGGCTATTATTAGATACGAAACCATAGACACTAAATGGGAACCACTTAATGTCACCAGTAAAGCAGGAACACAGCTTTATATTGACAGTGATGGAAATGTGACAACAAACCATAAAAATGATCTAAAGAAAGGTCTTGCAAATGAAAGACTAAAAGTCACAAGAAACGTATATAAACAGAAAGGTAAATCAACATATCTTCAAGAGATAGTACTAGAAAATATAGGACTATATGAAGATGGAATACCTGGAGTTAGACTTATTACCGTGGAAGGAGTTGTAATTGAAACAGATGAATTTGGAAGATATCATGTTCCTGATGAATGGGTTTTAAGAAAAACTGGAAAAAATTTCATAGTGAAAGTTGATGAGGATTCTGTACCACAAGGAATGCAAGTAATAAGTGAAAACCCTAGAGTACGTAGAATAACACCTAATGGGTTAAATAAGTTTAATTTTAGTGTTCAAAGGATAGAGGATGATTTTGATATTGGAGATACTAAAGGAATAATAAAAATTGGAGGTAATGAGAATGAATAATATAAAAAAAAGAATGATCCTAATATTCTCAATAGTTTCCCTTGGAGCAATTGCTGCCGGGGAACATCCTCAAATTCAAAACCTAGAACTCATTAAAAGTAAAGAGATGGATTTAAAACTAAACATGGGTCGACAAACGGATAATACAAGAATTTACTTGGAAGAAGGAGCTATTTGGGCATCTAGAGATATAAATAAAATAGAACCAGAGATGAAAATAACAGTTGATAGTGAAGTTATATTAGAGGACGGTAAACTAGCTAAAGACATGAATTTTAGTGTAAAATCCAACTACGGATATTACATCAATAAATGGGAACTTTCTATATATAGGGGCGATGACATAAATCTTATGGCTCCTCTAAAAACAATAGATGGAACCGAGCTCTATAATAACATGGATATTAAATGGGATGGGTTAACCGATGCCTATGATTTAAAAGCTGGCAAACAGCTGATATTTAGATTGAAAGCCTGGGATGCTGATGGAAATATTGATATTACCACAACTGGAGTAGTCGACCTTGTAAAAATAAAAAGTGATTTCGACTTAGAAAAATTTACAGACGATGATGATAATAAAAGAAACTTTGGACAGGCTAAACTAATGAAACATAATATACCTGTAAATGCAGGAATGATAAAATTTACAGGTACTAATTTGGTAGGAGTCGACAAGGTAGTTATAGGAAAAGAAGAATATAGCATCGAGGATGAAAAACTCCTTGCAGAGGAATACCTTCCAACTGATAGATATTTAATGCCTGTAAAGGTTATATATGAAGATGGAAGAGAATATGAGTATGAAGTCTATGCAGAAATTCCAGAGCAGTATTTTATCCAAACAGGTATCGCAGACATGTATATAGGTAAAAACTATATGAGTACAAATAAATCAGCTCTCGCCGTCGATGATGAATATGATGGTGATCTATATGATAGAGGAAGACTCGCATATTTTGGAATGGCTAAATTTAGTGACAAGCTAAGAGTCACAGCTCATATAGATACCGAAGAAAATAAACTAAAGGATATGTTTAAAGATATACACAAGAGTGATAGTAGTTCTGTCTTTGAAAGGGTAGAAGATGATGATAAATTTTACCCAACCTATGGTGATGAATCATATATGAGGAGAGAAGTTAACACTCAAGGAAAATTATATTTAAACGTAGACTACGACAAATCTTCATATCTATGGGGAAATTATAATACAGGAATTACAGCAACAGAATTTAGTCAATATAATAGGAGTTTGTATGGAGCTAAAACGGATTATAAAACTCGTAAAACGACTAGTTTTGGAGAAGATCGATTAAATGTTGTCGGTTTTGCAGCAGAGCCCAATACTCTATCATCCCATGATGAGTTTTTGGGAACAGGAGGAAGTCTTTATTTTCTACAACATGGAGATGTAGTAGAAGGGAGTGATAAAGTAGCCATAAAATTAGTAAATAAATCTACTAATATAACAGAAGATATTATCTACCTTCAAGAGGGCAGAGATTATCAAATTGATGATTACCAAGGACGTATCATCCTTATGAGACCGCTTTCTGATATATCTTCAGATTCTTTTGATTCAATTATTAAAAACAACCCTAGAGATGGGTTTGAAAATTATTTGGTGGCTGACTATGAATATGTCCCAAATGATTCTGATTCTCTAGATAATGTAGTTTTTGGTGGAAGAACTAAGGGATGGATAAACGATTATGTAGGAGTAGGCGGAACATATGTAAGTGAGGAGAAAAATCAATACGACTATGAGATGAAAGGCGTGGACCTTACCCTTAGAGCTACAGAGGGAACTTATATGACCACAGAGTACAGCCATTCAGAAGGAACTCAAGTTGATAGTAATTTTGTATCTTTTGACGGTGGTTTAAATTTTAAGAAAATCGATAATTCAAATATAGATGGAAAAAATGGAGATGCTTTTAGAACAGCCGGTGTATTAAGCTTATATGATCTAAGCCCAAAACAATTTAGCCCCTATGGAAATGATATTAGAGGCTGGTATCAAAATAAAGATGCAGAATATTCATATGCTTCAAAAGATGATGATCTATCCTTTGAAAGTTATGGAACAGAAATAAGATTAAAACCAAATAATAGGCTTCAATTAAAAGGTGGCTATACAAATACCCTAGAAAAAGACGCCATGGAAAAAGAAATAACCAATAGTGAAAAAATTCAGGTGCAGGCAGAGTATGCAGTAACCGATAAATTAGTGGTTGGAGCAGAAGCTAAACATATTCAAGAACTAGAAGATGATAAATTAGGTAAGGGAGATCTTGTAGGAGCAAAAGTTGAGTATGAAATAACAGAAGGAACTAAAGTATATACAAAGGTACAGACTACAGTTAATTCCAACGATGAATATGAGGACAATGATCTTTATACTATTGGAGGAGAGATAAAAGTAAATGACAAATTAAAATTAAGTGGAGAAGGAAGTACTGGAGACAGAGGGTATTCAGTCGATGCAACTGCAGATTATAGCGTTAATGATGATTATGATGTATATGTTGGGTATGTTTTAGGAGAGTCTGATGATTCCGATAAGAACAACGTAGTGTTTGGTCAAAGGGTTAGTCTCAGTGATAAGATTGATGTCTACCAAGAAAATCAGTTTGTAGACGAAAATAACGGTAAGGGTAGAACTGATTCATATGGGCTTGATTATGAGATAAAAGAAGACTATAAAATTGGTATGTCACTTCAAAAAGGAAAATTAAAAAAGCCAGATGAAGTAAGAGTCAGAAGAGAAGCAATAAGTATATATCAAAGTATAGATTATTCTAAATTAACTTTAAAAAATAAGATTGAATATAGACAAGATAAGGGAACTGAAAATATCTATCAATACATAACTACTAATAGCTTTAGATATAAATGGACCGACGAGTATACCATGGTAGGTAAGTTAAACTATTCAATAACTGAAAATGAAACTACCAATAAAACAGAAGTTGAATTTACAGAAGGAAATATAGGTTTAGCATATAGACCAATATATAATGATAAGATAAATTATCTTACAAGATATACATATTTTCAAGATAGGGAAGAAGATAGCGATAGAGATATAGATTATAATGATGAAGAAAGTCACATCTTTGAATTTGAAACTATCTATGCCTACAATGAAAAGTGGGAGTTTGGAGTAAAACTAGCTCAAAAGAAGAAAAAAGAAATATTTAGAAGAGAATCAGGAAGTAATTATCAAGTAAGAAGTAATATATATCTTACGGGATTAAAAGCAACATACCATGTCATGCATAAATGGGATATCTTCGGTGAATATCACTGGAAAGTAGATGGCTATGAAAATGATTTAGAACAAGGTGCCTTAGTAGCAGTAAATAGGCATATTGGAGATAACTTTAAAATCGGAGTAGGATATAATTTCTCAAAATTTAATGATGATCTTAGAAGAGATGATTATAACAGTCAAGGATGGTTTATTAATCTTGTAGGTAAGTTTTAAAAAATTGAGATATTTATCGAATACAAATAGAGAGGTGGTTTAAATGAAAAGAATATTCTTTATTTTTATTCTTTTAATGGTAACAGCCTGTAGTAAATCAGACTATAGGGCAAGAAAAAAAATAGTGATAAGACCGGTTAAAAAAACAATAATAATATCTATTAATTTTGATTTTGACAAGTCTGACATAAGAGCTGTGGATCAAGGAAAATTAGATAAATTTATAAGTAAACTGGAAAGCCTTAGAGGGAATATTGGTATTGAAGGACATACTGATACTTGGGGGAATTATAGCTATAATGATGAATTATCCTTTAGAAGAGCCGTGGCAACAAAAGAATACTTAGAAAAAACTATGAATCCTGATCACTATGATATACAAATCAGTGGTAGAGGAGAGTATGATTCTTTAGTAGAAGAAAAAACAACCCTGGATATGCTGAAAAATAGAAGGGTCAAAATTACTTTTAAGGAAAATTTTAAAATGTAATTTGAAGATTATCTGAATTATACTTATAATCAACGGGAAGAGAGCTATTAATGGCTCTCTTTTACTTCCTTCATATTCAGAAGATAAGGTACTGGAATGGGTCTACAGGGGTATAAAATTCTGAAAATTGAAATTTGATTGTGTATAATATTATTAAAAGTCTGTGAATTTATATTGGGGAGGTGTAAGATATGGAACTTTTTAGTTCTAAATATTATGATGACAATAATTTTCATATCTATCATGGTGACGGTAAATCTAAAAATGAATATAATGGAAATTGACTTAAATTATTTTATTCTTCCTATACTTTGTGCTATTTTATTTGGATGGATCATTACATCCTTATCTATGAAGAGAACTGGGTATTTGGAGAAAAGAATAGGAGAAAAAACAAAAGAACTTGAGCACTATGCATTCATGGATGATATGACCAATATCTATAACAGAAGAATGGGGTTATAGATGCTGAAAAATCATTTTAGTCTCTCAAAGAGACATAAAAAAAAATTGTCGATTTGCTTCGTAGATATCGATAGACTAAAATCTGTTAATGACAGCTTTGGTCATGTGGAGGAATATTGAACGACAGCTTTGGTCATGTGGAGGAATATTGAACCCGTATCTATTCTATTTTAGTAATATTTATACTCTGAAAATTTAACGATATGATACGAAAGTGTCAAAATAAGTATTTTGGAACTTTCGAAAATGAAGCCAATAAAGTTAAGCTTGTGTCTGTCGTTAGAGTATAATAATTGTAGGTAAATTATCAAAAAATAAAAAGGAAGACCAAAATTTATGTTAGAATTGATTCACTACAAAAAATCTACTTAAAGGATGG
>NBMF01000054.1 GCA_002084825.1 Fusobacteriia bacterium 4572_74 | reverse complement strand
TTTGAAGCTATTTTAACTATCATAAAAAGGCATCCAATGAATCAATTTGAGATTAGAACGTTTTTAAATTCAAGAAAATGTAGTAATATTAAACGGATTATTAATCGTTTAGATGAAGATAGTAATATTAATCATATAGATTATAAAGGTTTCACTACTTATAGATTTAAGTAATAAAGTCTTTATAATTATTTTTTTCCATCTCACCATTATTTATTGATAATTACTACCTTATTAGTATTTAAGTTAAAAAAACAATTCTTATTATTTTCTAGTAATTCAAATACTTTATCATAATTACTTTGAATTGCATATAGACCATCTTCAATTACTATTGTATTTGATACAATAGGTAAGAGTTTTTTTACAATTCTTTTAATATTTGGACCAAATACTAGAGTAAAACCAATATCTATATTTTGCTTTTTAAGAATATTTATAATTCCTTTCGCTTTGATTGGGTCTGCATGTTCTATTTCATCTTCGGTTGTATTCTTAATTTTATTTATAAAATTAATAGAATTTTTATCTATTTGATAAATATAATAGAACTCTGCATCTCCAAAATGTCTATCACAAAAATTAATACCATCATCAGTTGCACATGCTATAATCATAATTAATTCCTCCTTTACATAGTTTTCAACTATTTTATTTAATAATAATATAATATTTCAAAAAAATTATAACATGTCTTATAAATTAATAATAGTTCTTGACTACAAAATTGAAATATATTTTTTAAAATTATTTACATTATAGTAATATTAGATAATTGTAATTTGTTTGTGATAAGTTGCAGTTAGATCTAATAATTTAACCTTAGGAGTTATAAAATTTATAACTTTCCATGAAAAATTCTGGAGGGAAATCTAGTGTTGTATTTAAGCCAATAATTCAAGGTATTAAAATTATTAAATATAAATTATTAAACTGAAGATTATGACCTATGTATTAGGTACACTTCAAAGTTATAAAAAAAATAAAATTGATAAAGGCTAGAAGCAAAAAAAATTAAAATAATAGGAGGAAACAAATGTACGATTTACAGGAATGTGTGGAAAAATTAAATGATTATTTAGAGGGGTTATTACCTGGGATAGACGGTGAAATAGATATTGATATGAGTGAGGAAAAAGATAACTATTATTGGAATTTTGATTATGATAAAAGAAGTTATATGCTCACTTGCAGTAAAGAAACAGGGATTATTCTTGGTGAAAGCTGGAGAGAAGGAACTAAGGCACAGTATAAAAGACATTAAAAATAACTTTAGTTACTAATGAACATCAATAATTGATAATTAAGAATATGCAATTGAAAACCTAATTTTTTTTTGGAATAGCGATAAAATTATAAAAAAAATAGTTGTAATTTTTGAGTATTCTGATACAATAAGGTACAAATAAATATTGCAGGAGCTTTTGCTGAGAGGAGATGTTATAGTCTCGACTGTTAACCTGATCTAGATAATGCTAGCGTAGGATGAATTTTTATAAGGTATGAATAGTATATTTATATTTAATAAAGCTTCCTTCGGGGGGCTTTTTTTATTTAAATTGGAGAGGTAATTCATGAATTACCCGTACTTATGATTATTATTAGGAGGAAAAAAAGATGAAAAAAAGTATTTTATGGATTTTAATGGTATTATTAGGAGTAACAAGTTTTTCAAAGGAAAAAGTAGTGGTTTATGTACCTAGTTCTATGACTTTTCTACAGGATGAAATAGGACAAGATTTCTTTGATAAAACAGGTGTAGAAGTAGAAATAGTAGGGATAAAAGGAATCCCTGCCAGATTAAAATTAGAAAAAAGAAGACCAAAGGCTGATATAGTTTTGGGATTATCAGAGATAAATGTAATTCAGGCTAAAAAAGAAGGGACAATAGCTAGCTATAAACCTAAAACAGCTGGTAAGATAATGAAAGAGGAGTATATGATTGATAAGGATTGGTATTCCACTCCATTTGATTTTGGATCATTGGCTATAAATGCAAATAAAGATGGATTAAAGAAGATGCCAACATCTTTTGAAGATTTGAAAAAGTTAAAAAAACAATTGATAGTTTTGGATCCTAATTCATTTACAGGACAAGAATTTATGATGTGGACAGTTGCAATATATGGGGAAAACTGGCTAAAATTTTGGGAAGAATTAAAGCCTGACATCAAAACAGTAGCTCCAGGATGGAGTGAAGGATGGGCAAAATTTACAACCAATGAAGCACCTCTTATGGTAGGATATGCTACCAGTGATCTTTATTTTGATGAAAAGAGTTCATATAAAAGTTTTATCCCAAGTGAAGGGGGATATATCTATGTACAAGGAGCTTCTATTGTAGCAAAAAAAACTATAAAAGATGGATCGAAGCTATTTATGGATTATATCTTGGGGGATAAATTTCAAAGAGCCATGGCAGAAAAAAACTATATGCTTCCTGTTACAGATATAAAATTAGGAGATGAATATAACAGAGTTCCAACATCAGCTAAGGTAGTAAGAGTCAAACCTAGTGATTTAGAAAAAATAGAAGAATACAAAAGAGAATTAATTAAATTATTGAAAAAATAAAATTAATAACTAAGAATTATATATTAGACACAGATGACACAGATTTGAAATAGATAACCACAGATCTGAACAATTAAAAATTTAGCAAATAATAACACCGATAATTAATAATTAAGAATACATAGCTCAGAATTATTTTAACTTAGTGAGCTTTGTATAAGGGGTTTTAATCTGTGTCAAAAAAGGCAAAAGAAAGTAAAAAAATAAGGGAGAAAAAAGATGAAAAAATCTAGAATTTTGAATATAGGATATCTGATACTCTGGATATTTCCTATCTATATATTTGGACGAGATTTCTTCCATTTAGAAGATTTGATAGACATAATGGATGGTGAGACCTTGGGCCTCATCACCATGTCTTTCAAACAGGGAATCTTATCTTCAATTTTAGCTTTTATTGCAGCCATTCTTCCTGCATATTATGTGACTTACAGAAGGGGATTTCTTAGCACTCTCATAGAGGGGACTATATTTATCCCTTTCTTTTTTCCTGTAATATCTACAGTAATAACATTTTCATTGGTATTTAACTTGCCTTTATTGAAGGATTTAGGGATTTTATACAGTTTGAAAGCTATCTTAATTGCAAATATATTTTATAATGCTCCGATATTTGTAAAATATTTGTCTCTAGGAATGAAGAGAATACCCAATGAAGTGATAGAAGCTGGTTTAGAATGTGGAGCCAGTAAGTGGATTATTTTTGCAAAGATAAAGTTACCTCTAATATTACCTCAAATATTTAGAGGGTTTTTCTTGGTATTTACCTATTCATTTACCTCTTTTGGAATAGTGTTATCTCTAGGGGGGTTAAAATTTTCTACTTTAGAAGTAGAAATAGTAAATTCCCTCATGGGGAGTGCTGATTTTTCTAGGATGTTTGCTCTGGGAATAGTTCAATTTATAATTTTAACTGGTGTAAATATTTTAGGAGAAAACATTGTAGGATATGAATTGGAAGAGAATGAAAAAAATGGAGAAGTATCATTTGTTACAAAGATATATAGTTACCTATTTATATTATTTGAATTGGGGATAGTAGGAATAAACTTAGTTTTTTCCTTCTACAATTACTATGATAAGAGTTTTTCTGCAAGGGCTTTTATAGATATACTTTCACCAAAATTTAACCAGAAATACCCGGTGATTGAATCTATAATAAATTCAGGCTTGATAGCCATGGTGACGGCTTTTATAGTGGTGATATTTACCTATTTGTTGTTAAAGTCCACCAATAAATTTAGTACCTATATAATATTTTCTACCTTTGGAATATCCAGTGGATTTTTGGGAATAACCTTGGTTTATACAAATATAATATATGATATTCCATATATAATTTTACTTATAGGAGGTTTTTTTCTAACCACAGTTCCTCTAGCTTATTCATTTATGTATCAATATATAAAGAAGTTCCCGATAGATATATTGGAAGCTAGCAGTATAGATGGTGCAAATAAATTTCAGACTTTAATCTATGTGGAACTACCGATCCTAAAGGAAGTTTTAACAGATACTTATTTACAGATCTTTGCAGTGATATATGCAGAGTTTACCATAACTTATACTATGCAGCTAGGAAGATATCTTCCTCTTTCGTCGGTGGTAAACTATAACCTGTATATTAATAAATTATTTTTAGAAAGCGCAGCCATGAGTAGCCTGAATATAGTTATAATAGGGATATTATTTATGGTACCCTATATGAGGAGGAAAAAAATATAACTCTTCCTTTGGATCTTAATGATAGCATATAATAATTGTAAGTAAATTATTAAAAAATATAAAAAGAGAGATTGCTAATATGATAAAATTGACAAAAGTCTAAAAAAATGATAATATTTATAATGAATTTAGAGGGAGGAAATACATATATGAAGAGAGTAGAGGTCAAGGTTAATCACATTTTAATCAAATTGATATAGGTGATAGCTATGGTTTTAAATTTTTATAAGCCCTTGAATAATATAAAGAGATTAAAGTAGCTATTTTTAATAAGATAGCTACTATTTTTTTGTAAAATAAACTTAGGAGGTCAGTTATGACGGAATTAGACAAGATATATTCTCCGACGGAGATAGAAAGTAAATGGTACAAAACATGGGAAGAAAATAAGTATTTTAGAGCAACAATGGACGATGAAAAACCTAACTACACGATAGTTATGCCACCACCAAATGTTACAGGTGTATTACATATGGGGCACGTTTTAAATAATAGTATTCAAGATACTCTTATCAGATGGAAGAGGATGAGTGGATATAACACTCTATGGATGCCAGGAACAGATCATGCTGGAATCGCTACTCAAAATAGAGTGGAGAGAAAACTAGCGGAAGATAACTTAACTAGAGATGATCTTGGAAGAGATAAATTCATAGAAAAAGTTTGGGAATGGAAGAATGAGTACGGTGGAATAATCACGACTCAACTTAGGAGATTAGGAGCTTCTCTTGATTGGGAAAAAGAAAGATTTACAATGGATGAAGGTTGTTCTGATTCTGTAAAAGATATGTTTGTAAAATTATATAACGATGGATTAATTTATCAAGGTGAATATATGGTAAACTGGTGTCCACAATGTGGAACTGCCTTAGCTGATGATGAAGTAGAGCATAGTGAACACAAAGGGCATATGTGGCATATAAAGTATCCTATTAAAGATTCCAATATAGAGTTTGTAGTAGCAACTACTAGACCAGAAACAATGATAGGAGATACTGGAGTAGCTGTAAACCCTAACGATGAGAGATATAAAGACTTAATAGGTAAGATGGTAATTCTTCCTCTTACAGGAAGAGAAGTTCCTATTATTGCCGATGACTATGTAGATATGGAATTTGGAACTGGTGTAGTAAAAATGACTCCAGCCCATGACCCTAATGACTTTGAGATTGGAAAGAGACATAATTTAGAGATTATGAACATATTTACTCCAGATGCTAAGATGAATGGTCTTACTGGAAAATATGAAGGAATGACCCGTGAAGAAGCAAGAATCGCTGTAGTTGCTGATTTAGAAGAGCAAGGATTCATGGAAAAAATAGAGGATTACAACAATAAAGTCGGAGGATGTTATAGATGTAATACAACTATCGAATCTAGAATATCTAATCAATGGTTTGTTAAGATGGAATCATTAGCTAAGGATGCACTAGAAGTAGTATATAATGGTGATGTTAAAATCATGCCAAAGAGATGGGAAAAAGTATACTATAATTGGTTAGAAAACATAAGAGACTGGTGTATATCTAGACAAATTTGGTGGGGGCACAGAATACCTGCTTATTATGGGTCTGATAACCATTTATTCGTAGCGAAATCAGATGAAGATGCAGCAGCTCAGGCTCTTGCACATTATGGGAAAAAAGTTGAGTTAGTTCAAGAAACAGATGTATTGGATACATGGTTCTCATCTGCTTTATGGCCTTTTTCAACATTAGGGTTACCTGGAAATAAAGACTTAGAAAGATTTTACCCGACAAATACACTTGTAACAGGAGCAGATATCTTATTTTTCTGGGTTGCTAGAATGGTAATGATGGGAATATATGAGATGAAGGAAATTCCATTTGAACATGTATTTTTACATGGAATAGTTAGAGATGAACAAGGAAGAAAGATGTCTAAGTCATTAGGAAACTCTCCTGATACATTAGAATTAATAGATAGATATGGTGCAGATGCTATTAGATTTACTATGATCTATAACACTTCTCAAGGACAGGATGTACATTTCTCTGAAAAATTAATCGAAATGGGAAGAAATTTTTCAAATAAAATATGGAATGTATCTAGATTTGTAACTTAGAAGATTTTGATATCAACAGTGTAAATAAAGATGAATTAGAGCTAGAATTAGTAGATAAGTGGATCTTCTCTAGATTAAATAAAGCTTCTAAAAAAGTAAATGAGTATTTAGAAAGTTTCACATTAGACGAAGCTGCTAAGGGAGCATATGAATTCTTAAGAGGAGATTTCTGTGACTGGTATGTTGAGTTAGCTAAGACTAGATTATATAACAGTGAAGATGAAATTTCTAAGAAAACTGCTCAATATGTATTATGGACAGTATTAGAAGAAGGATTAAGATTATTACATCCATTTATGCCATTTATTTCAGAGGAAATCTGGCAAAAATTAGGAGCTAAAGGTGAAACAATCATGCTTGAATCTTTCCCTGTTTGTAACGAAACTTTAGTAGATGAAGAAGCAGAAGCATCTTTTGAATATTTACAATCTGTAGTTTCTGCACTTAGAAACATAAGAGCTGAAATAAATATATCTCCTGCAAAGGAAGTAAAGGCAATCTTGAGAACCAGCAATGAATCTGAGATTAAAACTTTAGAGAACAATAAAACTTTCCTAACTAAGTTAGCTAAATTAGAAACTTTAGAATTTGGAGATGTAGTAAAACCTACAGGTGCAGGATTCAGAGTAGTAAAAGATTCTGAACTATATGTACCATTAGCAGGG
>NBMF01000053.1 GCA_002084825.1 Fusobacteriia bacterium 4572_74 | reverse complement strand
AAATTGGAGGCCAGCATGAAAATTATATTCTCCCCTGCAAAATCTATGGATTTTTCAAATCACATAAAAAATCCACTCAAAGTAAATTTTATCGATAAAACAAATTTTCTTTTAAAAGAATTAAAAACACTGCCCCTAGATGAAATAACTAAAATAATGAAGGTCAAAGGAAACACTTTAAATCATGTAAAAGATATCTATGAAAACTTCGAAAGTTCTAAAAGGTCAAAGGAAACACTTTAAATCATGTAAAAGATATCTATGAAAACTTCGAAAGTTCTAATACTAAAAAAGCAATATCAGCTTATAACGGAATATCGTTTAAACAATTAGATTTAGATAACTATAACAGGAGTCAATTAGAATTTTTAGATACTCATCTTATCATCCTTTCATCTCTCTATGGGGTACTAGAGCCCTCTAATCTTATAAAAGAATACTCTCTATGGGGTACTAGAGCCCTCTAATCTTATAAAAGAATATAGATTAGATATGAATATGAAACTCCTAAAAGATCAAAATTTATATAAATTTTGGAAAGATGATATAAATGATTTCTTCAAAGATGATGAGTTTATCTTAAATTTAGCTTCTAAAGAATTTTCTAAAATCATAAAAAACCCCATGATAACTATAGACTTTAAGGAAAAAAAAGGAGATCTCTATAAATCAGTGAGTACTTATTCAAAAAAAGGACGAGGTCTAATGCTAAACTATATAATCAAAAATAAGATTACTTCTATAGATCAGATCAAAAAATTTGATTTAAATGGTTATTATTTAAATAATAAATTGTCCGATAAATTTAATTTGATTTTTACAAGATGATATGAATTTTATGATATAATAGATCATAAATATACTATAAAATCAAAAAAATTAGGAGGAATATATGTTTAAAGTAGAAGTTGGAAAGGGACCACTTATGTTTATGTCTTACTCGAGAATAATGAAAGAAGTCGTAGGAGATACTCAAGTTGAAGAGGTTAAAGATTCATATTATGCTATCTTATATGACTTTGGAATGCCCATTGGCTGTGGCAGAATGAAGATTGAAGACACTCTTTATATCATAGATAATATTAAAATATTTAAGGAGTATAGTACTCAGGGTCTTATCGAAGATATTTCCACTAAACTCTTAAAAAAGGCAAAATCTATTGGTTTGGAGGAGAAAAACTAATGAAAAAAATTATAACACTGTTTTTTTTAATAACCTGCCTGACATTTGCTATCCCTGATTTTGAGAGTTTAGGATGGGGATTCACTATAGATGCTATCAAAGGGTTTTATCCTGAGACCCAAAGTGAATTTACAACCAGTAACAACGTCACAAAATATAATAATTATCCCAAAGATACAAACATAGAAAAGATAGTATTTTATCTTGTGAATAACCAACTCTATAAGATAGTAATATTCTTTGATCCAACTAAAGTCAAATCAGCTGATGTGAAAGATCTATTCAAAGGTTATTCAGACAAATGGGGAAAAGCAATTTCTACTCCTTTTGAAGAAAGCTACGACAATTTTTCTGTCAAGGGAAATGAACATACCTGGATCGTGGATTCTACCTACATTTCATTTATTGGACAGGATTATTTTGACATTGACAACAATTTAACCGATTCGAAATTAATGGTTGAATATGGATTAATTGATCCATCCAAAATAAAAAATAAATCATCTTCAAATAATTTGATTTCAGATAAAAAATAAGTAGATAACGGGGGAAGCAAAATGAAATATCAAGAAGCATTAGATTATGTAATTAATAAATTAGAGAAATTAAGTAATTACGACTATACATCATCGATTATTTACTGGGATTTAGAAACTGGAGCACCCAAAGAAGGAATTAGAAAAGCTTCTAAAGTTTTGGGGTTTTATAGTGGTGAATCTCATAAAATTTTAACTAACATTGAATTCAATAAAAATTTAGATCTTTTACTTAAAAATTTAGATTTTTTAGATGCCATCCATAAAAAAATCATCATCGAAACTAAAAAAGATATTGAAAAGATGAAAAAAATACCTTTAAACGAGTATAAAGAATATATTGAACTTCTATCTAAGGCTCAGTCTATATGGATAGAATCCCGAGAAAAAAATGATTTTTCATTATTCTTACCCTACTTAAAAAAAATCATCACATATAAACAAAAATATGTGAATTATAAAGGATATAAAGAACATCCCTATGACGCTCTTCTAGATGATTATGAGCCAGGAATAACTGTTAAACAGCTGGATATATTTTTTGAAAATTTAAAAGATAAACTGGTTCCCCTAATCTTAAAGATTAATAAAAAGAAAGATTTTATATCCAATGACCTTTTAAAATTAAAATATCCTGTTGAGAAACAGAAAGAATTTTCTATTTTCATAGCAAAATATCTTGGGTTTGATTTTGAAAGAGGTCTATTAAAAGAAAGTGCACATCCGTTTTCTATGGGACTCAATAAATATGATGTAAGGATGACCACTAGATATTACTTAAATGACTTACAACCTTCTCTTTTCGGAACTATTCACGAATCGGGTCACTCGATTTATGAGCAAAATATAGGAGAAGATATATGGGAAACTAGATTAGGTGGTGGAAACTCCATGGGTATCCACGAATCTCAATCTAGACTATATGAAAATTTAATTGCTCGAAGTTTGGAATTCTGGATCCCAGTTTATCCTAAATTACAAGAGTCTTTCCCTAAAAATCTAAAAAATATTACTTTAGAAGAATTTTATAAAGCTATCAACAAAAGCCAGTCTGATCTTATTAGAGTTGAAGCTGATGAACTAACTTATTCATTACACATTATACTCAGATATGAGATTGAAAAAGAATTGATTGAGGGTAAAATTATACCTGAGGATCTACCAAAAATTTGGAATAAACGAATGGAAAAATATCTTGGTGTAACTCCTCCTAATGATTCTGATGGTGTTCTACAAGACGTTCATTGGGCTGCTGGATTATTTGGATACTTCCCATCATATGCTCTAGGAAGTGCCAATGCTTCCCAAATAATGAACACAATGAGAAATAAATTAGATGTAGATACCATCTTAAAAGATGGTAATTTAGAAAAAATTAAAGAATATTTAGAAGAATATATCCATAAATATGGAAAATTAAAAGATCCCAATGAAATTATGGAGATCGCCACTGGAGAAGCTCCTAATTCAAAATATTATGTAGATTATCTGATCGAAAAATACAGCAGGTTGTACGAGATATAGGGTAAATAAAAAGAGCGATAAAATCGCTCTTTTTATTTACCCTATTACTATTCCCTACTCACCCATAAATAATTTGATATCGTCATCTACAGATCCAATTCCTGCTATTCCAAAGTTTTTAACCAGTACGTCTACAACTGTTGGTGATAAAAATCCTGGTAATGTTGGTCCTAAATGGATATTTTTTACTCCTAAGTGTAATAATGCCAATAATACGATCACTGCTTTTTGCTCATACCAAGCAATGTTATATGCAATCGGTAATTCATTTATATCATTTAATTCAAATACTTCTTTTAACTTAAGAGCTATTAAAGCTAAAGAATAAGAGTCATTACATTGTCCTGCATCTAATACTCTAGGAATTCCACCGATATCCCCCAAACCTAATTTGTTATATCTAAATTTTGCACAACCTGCTGTCAAGATTACTGTATCCTTTGGTAATTTCTCAGCAAATTCAGTATAATATTCTCTTGATTTCATTCTTCCGTCACAACCTGCCATCACGAAGAATTTTTTAATTGCTCCAGTTTTAACTGCATCTACTACTTTATCAGCCAATGCAAATATCTGCTCATGAGCAAATCCACCTATGATAGCTCCCTCTTCAATTTGAGTAGGAGCCTTACAAGTTTTAGCCATTTCTATAACTTTAGAGAAATTTTTTGTTCCATCTGCATTCACTGCAATTCTCTCCCATCCTGGATAACCTGCGGCATTTGTAGTGAACACTTTACCATCATAAGATGCTCCTACCTTAGGAGGTACTATACAGTTAGTTGTAAATATGATCGGTCCGTTGAAAGTCTCAAATTCCTCTTTTTGTTTCCACCATGCATTTCCATAGTTACCTACCAGATGCTTAAATTTTTTCAACTTTGGATAGTAGTGAGTCGGCAGCATCTCTGAATGAGTATAAACATCTACACCTGTTCCCTCAGTTTGCTCCAATAATTGAAGGATGTCGTTAAGATCATGCCCGGATACTAAGATCCCTGGATTAGTTCCTACTCCTATATTTACCTTTGTCATTTCTGGGTTTCCGAATGTTTCAGAGTTTGCACTGTCTAATAGTGCCATTGCTTCTACACCGTATTTACCAGTTTCTAATACCAATGCTATTAAATCATCTACCGATAGAGTATCATCCAATGTAGATGCCAATGCTTTTTCTACAAACATTACTATCTCTTTATTTTTATATCCTAAATTATTGGCATGTTCATAGTAAGCAGCCATTCCTTTAAGCCCATATACTGTTAATTCTCTCAGAGATCTTATATCTTCATTTTCAGTAGATAATACTCCTACACTAAGAGCTTTTTCCTGCATCTCTTCCACAGTATTTGCTGTAAATGTAAGTACATCATGATCTGCTAATCTCTTAGGTACACAGCCCCCTTCTTTTAATCCTTCTCTGATTTCAAGTCCTTTTCTGATCTCTACTGCGAAAGCCTCATCATCAAAGTTAGCATTTGTAATTGTCATAAAGAGTGAATTAACAATAAAATAATCTACTCCCTTGCAGATTTCACCATCATCTCTATGCTCTAATGGATATCCCTCCCTTAAGATTGAGATACCTTTCAAAGTATATATCAGCAGATCCTGCAAATTAGCAGTTTTAGGTTGTTTTCCACACACTCCTACTACTGTACAGCCTGTTCCTTTTGCTGTTTCTTGACATTGATAACAAAACATCGGTACTTTTTCACCTTTTACAATGATATTTTTCACTTCATCTTTGACTTCTTTTGCCATTTTCTTTTCCTTTTCAAAAAATTTTTTTAATCTATCCCATGCCATCTTATATCCCCTCCATTAAAATTAATATGTCTATTAGGCGTATACTGGATATAATTTAAAATTCCTTTTTATTTATAATTTTAATTTTTTTTCATATTTTCATATTCATTCTATGTTATCTCTCCTACAGCATATCTTTTTTTAATATATCCATGGTAGTCTCCCTTATATCAGCTTCTGATTTAAATCTATTTCCTGTAAATTTCCAACTAAACATCAAAATTATTATTACTACAATTAATATCCAAAATGTAAACATAAAAATATCCCCCCTCTTTAATTAAAGAGGGGGGATACAAGGGGAAAATTTACTCACCCATGAATAATTTTATATCGTCATCAACAGATCCGATTCCTGCTATACCAAAGTTTTTAACCAATACATCGGTAACATTTGCTGATAAGAAAGCTGGTAATGTTGGCCCTAAGTGAATATCTTTTACTCCTAAGTGAAGTAATGCTAATAACACAATTACAGCTTTTTGTTCATACCATGCAATATTATATGCAATTGGCAGTTCGTTTATATCTTCTAATCCAAATACTTCTTGTAATTTTAATGCGATTACAACTAATGAATAAGAATCATTACATTGTCCTGCATCTAATACTCTAGGGATACCATTAATATCTCCTAAACCTAATTTGTTGTATCTATATTTTGCACAACCTGCAGTTAATATTACTGCTTCTTTTGGTAATTTTTCTGCAAATTCTGTATAGTAACTTCTTGATTTCATTCTTCCGTCACAACCTGCCATAACAAAAAATCTTTTGATTGCTCCAGTTTTTACTGCTTCTACTATTTTATCTGCTAATGCAATAACTTGATTATGAGCAAATCCACCAACAATTTTACCTGTTTCAATTTCAGTAGGTACTTCACATTTTTTAGCTATTTCTATTATTTCAGAAAACCTGTTTCAATTTCAGTAGGTACTTCACATTTTTTAGCTATTTCTATTATTTCAGAAAAATCTTTCTTTCCATTTTCATCTGCGACAATATGTTTCCATCCAGGATAACCAGATGCCCCTATACAGTTAGTTGTGAATAAGATAGGTCCGTTGAATGCTTCGAACTCTTCTTTTTGCTTCCACCATGCGTTTCCATAGTTACCTACCAGGTGGTCATATTTCTTTAATTCAGGGTAGTAATGAGCTGGCAACATCTCTGAATGAGTATAGATATCTATTCCTGTTCCCTCTGTCTGTTCTAATAATTGTTCTATATCTTTTAAATCATGTCCACTGATTAATATACCTGGTTTAGTTCCTACTCCTAAATTAACTTCCGTCATTTCAGGATTACCATATGTTCCTGTATTAGCTGCATCTAATAATGCCATTCCTTCTACACCATATTTTCCTGTTTCTAATGTAAGAGCTACTAATTCATCTACTGTTAACGAATCGTCAAGAGATTTTGCTAAAGCTTCTTGCATAAATGCATAGATTTCATCTTTCTTGCTTCCCAATACAGCTGCATGTTCTACATAAGCTGCTAAACCTTTTAATCCATAAGTAATTAATTCTCTTAAACTTCTAACATCTTCATTATGTGTAGCTAAAACTCCAACTTCTTCAGAAATTGATTTTGCTTCTATTTCTTTATTTGTTGAAACTGTAAATGTAGCTGCATCCGGTAAATTTTCAAATTTTACTCCTGCATCTTCACAACTTTTTTTCATTCTATCTCTTAATTCTAACCCTTTTTTGATTTGTATATAAAATACTTCTTTATTAAAGTTCGCATTTGTAATTGTGTTAAATAATCCAACAAATACAAATTCGTCTACTTCATAATCTCTTTTAGTTTTTGTACTAAATACAGAAATTCCTTTCAAAGTATAAATTAAAAGATCTTGTAAATTCGCTAATTCAGCATCTTTTCCACATACCCCTTGAATTGTGCATCCTGTTCCTTTTGCTGCTTCTTGACATTGGTAACAAAACATTGACATATTATCTCCTCCATTTTTTTTACTAAATAATTTTTTAAACTTATTAAACATTTTTTCTCCTCTTTTCTTGTTTTCTATAATCGATTATATCAGTAAGGAAAGAAAAAAATCGGTAACATAAGTTACCGATCTAAAATTAAATTAAATTTTCATCTAAAGAGATGCAGATTTTCATCTTTCTTGGAATTAATTTAGTATATTTTACCCCTGCACTATCTAAAAGCATTTTAGAAGCTCTATTAGAATCCGTCCCATTATATTTATCCGAAAGATAAACTACCTTAGTTATTCCACTTTGGATTATTGATTTAGCACACTCGTGACATGGAAATAACCCTACATATATAGTACAATTTTTTAAGTTTTTTGTACTATTTAAGATAGCATTCTGTTCTGCATGCATTACAAATGGATATTTAGTCTCTAAAAATTCTCCATCTCTCCCCCACGGAAACTCATCATCGGAACAGCCCTTAGGAAAACCATTATACCCTGCTCCTACAATTTTTTTATCTTCATTTATTATACAAGCTCCTACCTGGGTACTTGGATCTTTACTTCTCTGCCCGGATAAAACTGCTATTCCCATGAAATATTCATCCCAACTCAAATAATCTTCTCTTTTATTCATAAATATATCCTCCTGTCCTATTATTCTATATTTAAAATTATACTATATCTTTCCCAAACCATAAAGTTATTATATTAATCTATAATAGAAATTTTATATTAATTTCTTACCCATAGCTCTAAGAGAGAATATTTCTCCTAAAAAGAATAGTATTTTTTCTTTTTCAGATATGCTAAAATATTTATATCCTTTTTTCATAAATTAATTCCTTTAATATTTGTTGTGGTAACTACATTATATCGGTTTTTTATGAAGAAATAATTATACACCGAATATAAAAATTAGGAGGAACATTTATGATATATTTTATTGCCTTTACTTTAGGAATTTCAGGATTCTTTCACCCATGCTTCATTGGGACTATAACCACATTTTATGCTGCTTTAGTCTTAGTTAGAGATAAGCAAAAATTTATTTTAGGGAGTATTTTGGGAATAGGATTTATAAAACATAGACATTCCCACCTCCTGCTTTCTACAGAGAGGATAAAAAATGCAAATCCTGTTTTGGTAGGAGTTTTTATTGTTTTTTCCTGGATTCAATCTTTTGCTCATATATTTATCCCGATGGTTCCTTTAATTTCAAAAACAAACTCCTATTTAAAAATTTTTATAATTTTACCCTATATAATGGGATTGATTATGCCGGTTACTTTATTTAATTTTTTACCTCAGCGGTTTAAAGAAAAACACAAGCATAAATATACTAAAATTATTGGAATACTCCTAATTACCTTAGGTATATTTATCAGTTTCAATCTATTTGAAAAAATTGAACACCTAATTTAAAATTTCATACTATTATTAACCTTTTAAAATCAATAAAATTATCTATTTAAAAAAATACTTGATATTACAATAATTATTTTTAAAATGTGTAAAATAACTATTTACTTATTATACAAATACGGTATAATAAATTATGAACTACCCTATAACTCTCGAGGATGCTATGAATCTAGAAAGAACCGGTAGTTTAGTAGAAAAAAATATAAATGGGAAAAAATATGCAAATAACAGGGTTTGTATCAGCTATAACTTCTACAATTATTTATGGAATAGTCTTATAATTTATAGAAATATTTCTTAATTTTAAAAAAATAATTTAGATATTTTTAATGCAGATCTATTTTTTTTCACTTTTTTTATTTTTTCTAATAAAATTCTAAACTAAAAATGTTATATTATGAATAGATATTAAATTTTAAAAATATAATTAGGAGATACTTTATGAATAAAAAAATAATCTTCACTTTTATACTCTTTACACTACTTTGTTCTACATCATATGGATCTTCGAATAAAACATCTTTTACTGATCGTTTAAACACTCTAAATTTAGAGTGTACTATTAATATAGAACCGTCTGAAGCTATCATAGAATTTTATATTCCAACTATCTTAGATTACTATCACTGGAATAAATATAATAAATTTAGGTTTGATAAAGATGTATTTAACCTTATTCTTAAGCATGCCCTTTATAATACCGATAAAAATATCAATATTATAGTCAGATCTAAATTTTTTCCATTAAATAATAAGATCTTATATTCAAAAAAATATAATTTTAAACATCAAAATAACATTCCATAAGGAAGTACTATCTATGAAAAAATTTAATTTTTTTAATAAAATCTCTACCAAAATAGCTATGTCTTTTTCCCTTACATTTGTTTTAACTCTATTGGTATTAAATATTATCATCTATATCTCTATTACGACACATATCAATACTTTAGAGCAGTCTCTTGTTGTTGCTAGAAAAGAAGTTATCGTAGAAGAAGTTAATAATATAATTTTCAAATCTTCTACCTTAGGAGAAAAAGAAATATCAAATATTATAAATAAAGTAAGGTCTCATAGAGATCAGATATATGTTAATTTAAAATTTCCCAAAAAAACTTATCAAAGTTTTGAAAAAATAACCCTCCCCTATACCATCGATATCGATCAAGTAGGAGAATATCACTTTATTAAATTAAAAAGAAATAGATTTTTTTATTTAAATACTATAATAAAAGCTCCCTCTGGGGAAAATATATATATACAGTTAATCAGTGATTTAAAGGCTTCTGATTCACTTATCGATGCCTTAACATCTACGATGCTTTTAATTGATTTAGTTGGCTTTATTATTTCCATTGTTACTGGAGTCATTTTTGCAAAAAAAACTTTGAAACCAATAAATTCAATATCAGATACTGCTGAATTAATAAATCTCCATAATTTGAACAAAAGAATTGAAGCTTCTAACCATGATGATGAAATCGGGAAACTTATAAAAGTTATAAACGATATGATGGAAAGATTAGAACGCTCTTTTGAAAATCAAACAAAATTTATCTCCGATGCTTCTCACGAACTCAGAACTCCACTTTCCATTATAAATGGATATGTGGATCTCCTCAGCCAATGGGGAATTGATAATAAAGAACTCACAAAGGAGGCTCTTTCCTCTATAAAGGAAGAGGTTTTCAATATGACCGACCTTATGGAAAAACTTTTATTTATTGCACGAGAGGAAAATACCAGGTATAAACTAAATTTAACAAATGTAGATATTCCTAATTTACTTAAAAGAGTTTATAAGGAATTTAAGATGATCGATAAAAAACACACTTATTTAATCCATAATATCTCTGAATTTCATGGATTTATTGATGAAAAATTAATCTTACAGGCAATTCGAGCCCTCATAGAAAATTCTATAAAATATACACCTAAAAATAAACAGATAACTATTTCTTGTGAAAAGAAAAAAAGTTATTTTGAAATCAAAGTTTCAGATAAAGGTATTGGAATCCCTAAGAAACATATCCCAAAATTATTTAATAGGTTCTATAGAGTAGATGAAGCAAGAACTAAAGATACAGGTGGAAATGGGTTGGGACTTTCTATTGTAAAAAGTATCGTAGATATGCATAATGGTCATATTTTTATAGATAGTGAGGTTAATAAGGGAACTACCATAACTCTTAAACTTCCTATATAATAAGATTACGCACAATAATAAGGGGGAATTTTATGTATAACATTTTAATAGTCGAAGACGAGGCTAAGATAGCTCGTTTAATGGAATTACACTTAACATATGAAGGATATAAGGTAGATGTAGCTCATGATGGATTTGAGGCTTTAAATAAAATCAGAGAGAAAACATATGATGTAGTTATTCTAGACTGGATGCTTCCCAAAGTAGATGGACCTAAGGTATGTCAAGAAATCAAGAAATTCTACCCTGAAACTATCGTTATCATGGTTACAGCTAAAGATGATATCACAGATAAGATTAATGGATTTGAGTTCGGAGCTGATGACTACTTGACTAAACCATTTGAATCTTTGGAATTATCTGCAAGAATCAAAGCACACCTTAGAAAAATTCATCGTCAAGATACAATTAATCAAATGACTGTAAAAGACCTTACTCTAGACCTTTCTAGATTTGTAGCAATCAGAGGTGAAAAAGATATCAAATTATCTAAAACAGAATTTGAACTCCTAAAATTCTTGATTGAAAACAAAGGTATAGTTTTAACTAGAAATAAGATCTTAGTAAATGTGTGGGGATATGACGGCAGTGACAGTATCTTAGATGTATATATTAAATATCTGAGAGATAAGATAGACAAAGAGTTCCCTGTGAAGTTAATTAAAACTATCAGAGGAATAGGATTTACCATTGAAAAATAAAAACTTTAAATTTTAATAAAAAAAGACCATTTAATTGAATGGTCTTTTTATTTCCCTAAAAAATATCTTATCCCCTCTCTTTAATTTAGGAGAGGGGCTAGGGGTGAGGTCTTATACAGTTGTGATCTCTTTTTCTTTTTTCTTGAATAAATCTTCTACTGCTTTGATGTAATCATCTGTAAGTTTTTGAACATCAGCTTCAAATGCTTTTAACTCATCTTGAGTGATATCTCCATCTTTTTCAGCGTCTCTTAATTTATTATTGATATCTTTTCTTACACCTCTAATTGCTACTTTTCCAGCTTCTGCTTCAGTTTTAGCCATTTTAGCATATTCTTTTCTTCTTTCAGCCGTTAATTCAGGTATAGATAATCTTATTACTTTTCCATCGTTATTAGGAGTTAGTCCTAATTTAGATAAGTTGATTGCTTTTTCAATTGCAGGAATTACAGTCTTATCCCAAGGATCGATAACTAATAATCTTGCTTCTGGAGCAGATACATTTCCTACTTGGTTTAACGGCATTTCGCTTCCATATTGAGATACTTTTACATCAGCTAACATAGCTACGTTTGCTCTACCTGCTCTTATTGTTGAAAATCTATGTTTTGTTGAATCAATAGCTTTTTCCATTCTTTCTTTAGTTTCTGTTATTAATAATTTTGACATTTCATTACCTCCATCGATTAATTAACTATTTTACTACTGTTGTCCCTATAACTTCTCCAAATACTGCTTTCTTAATATTTCCATCCACCAATGAATCAAATACTAAGAGTGGAAGATCATTATCCATACATAATGAAATTGCTGCTGTATCCATTACTTTTAGACCTTGTGCTATAACTTCTGAATATGTAATTGTATCATATTTTTTTGCATCTACATATTTAGCCGGATCCTTATCAAATATTCCATCTACTTTTGTCCCTTTCATTACGATATCAGCTTCTATTTCCATAGCTCTCAGGGCTGCCGCGGTATCTGTTGTAAAGTATGGATTCCCTGTCCCTGCACCAAATATTACCACTCTTCCTTTTTCCAAGTGTCTTTGAGCTTTTCTCTTTATAAATGGTTCTGCTACCTTAGGAATTTCTAATCCTGTTTGAACTCTTGTTTGAATTCCTAATTTTTCAATCGTGTTTTGTAATGCAAGTGCATTGATTACTGTAGCTAACATTCCCATATGGTCGCCGGTTACTCTGTCAATTCCTTGCTCTTCACCAGATAGGCCTCTAAAGATATTTCCTCCACCAATAACAACTGCTACTTGTATTCCTAAATTAGCCAATTCAACTATTTGCTTGGAAAACATATTTATCATATGAGATGAAATTCCATATTCTTGCTTTCCCATCAAAGCCTCTCCACTTAATTTTAAAAGAACTCTTTTATATTTTGGTGTCATATTTCCTCCTGGATTTTAAAAGTTTTTTTTACTCTTTATGCCTAAAAAAAAAGGTATAACAAAAGTTATACCCCTAAAAAATTATCCGTTAATTTGAGCTGCAACTTCTGCTGCGAAATCTTCAACTTTCTTTTCAATCCCTTCTCCAACTTTAAATCTAGAGAATCCTTTTACTTTTATATCTCCTGCAAATTGCTCTACAGTTTCTTTATTTTCTGCTCTTACGTAAACTTGCTTAACTAAACAAGAATCTTCGTAGAACTTTCTTTCTTTACCTTTTAAGATGTTATCAATTATTTTTTCAGGTTTCCCTTCGTCTAATAATTGAACTCTTGCGATTGCCATCTCTTTCTTTAAATCTTCAGTAGTTACATCTTCAGGAGCTAAGTATCCAGGATCCATAGCTGCTACATGCATAGCAATTCCTTTTGCTTTTTCTACATTTTCAGCAGTAGCTTCACCAGTCATCTCAATGATAACTCCTAATTTCCCACCCATATGGTTATAAGTAGTTACGAAACCTTCAGTAGTAACTGACTCTAATCTTCTTAAGTTCATGTTTTCACCGATCTTAGCGATTAAATTAGTTAATCTTGTTTCAATAATTTCACCATTTAACTCTGCAGCTTTTAAAGCTTCTATTGTTGTAATTTTGTTGTCTAAAGCTAATTTTACAACATCTTTTCCAAATTGAATAAATTCATCATTTTTAGTTACGAAGTCAGTTTCAGAATTGAATTCTAATACTACTGCAGTTTTTGAATCTGCAGAGATTCCGTCAAAAATCATTCCTTCTGCTGCGGTTCTTCCTGCTTTCTTAGCTGCTTTAGCCATTCCTTTTTCTCTTAGGTAATCAATTGCTGCTTCCATATTACCTTCTTTTTCAGTTAATGCTTTTTTACAGTCCATCATTCCTGCTGCTGTAATATCTCTTAATTCTTTTACCATTTTAGCTGTGATTTTCATTTGGATCCTCCTAAAATTATATTTACAGTCTTAAAAGCGACTTTTTTATTGTATATATACATATTAATACAAGAAGAATTGAGTACAAAAGTACTCAATTCCATTTTTGTATTTAATTACTTAGTTTCAGCTGGTGCTGCTTCCATACCTTTTCTACCTTCAATGATAGCATTAGCCATGATAGTAGACATTAATGTCACTGATCTGATAGCATCATCATTTGCTGGAATTGGGAATGTGATAGGATCTGGATCAACGTTTGAGTCAACCATTGCTATTACAGGAATTCCTAATTTGTTAGCTTCTTCAACAGCTAAGAATTCTTTCTTAACGTCTATTACGAAGATTGCTTTAGGTGCTGCTTTCATATTCTTGATTCCACCTAAGTTTTTATCTAATTTTACTAATTCTTTTCTTAACATAGAAGCTTCTTTTTTTGTGTAAGCTATGTCTAAAGTTCCATCGGCATCTAGTGCTTCTAATTCTTTTAATCTAGCGATTCTAGTTTTAATTGTTTGGAAGTTAGTCATCATTCCACCTAACCATCTATTATTTACATAATACATTCCTGCTCTTTCAGATTGTACTTTTACAGCTTCCTGAGCTTGCTTTTTAGTTCCAACGAATAATACGTCGCTCCTGCTTCTAATAATTGTTTCATAGTTACTACTGCCATTTTTGTGTTCCTCCTTGAATATTTGTATTTGGTTTTTAAACTTCCGTTAAGCTCGAAACTAGGAGACCAATATAAATTGGCACCTTCCCTAGAAATACCTAACGTGTTAAATAGCTACTAATGATATCATTTTTGTAAGAAAAAGTCAATCTTTTAAATGAAACTAAAGTGGGTAAATCATTACAATTTATACTATAAATTGAATTTTTAATTTTATAATACTTATGATACAATTATGACAGTAAAAAAAAATTAAAGGAGTTAAATTATGACAACTAGTATTAATAGTTTAGAACAAAACAAAAACATCTTCAAATCAGGAGTAACTTATCTTACCAAGGTATTAAACGGAATGGCTTTAGGACTTTTTTCATCCCTTATAATCGGTCTCATCTTAAAACAAATCGGAGTTTATACAGGACTTAGTTTTTTATCTCACTATGGACAGATAGCCCAATGGATGATGGGTCCTGCTATTGGTGCAGGAGTAGCATATAGTTTAAAAGTCCACCCTTTAGCTATATTTTCGGCTATTATTTGCGGTGCTTTAGGTGCAGGTACCATTACTGCTGCTGGAGGAATAACCATAGGAGAACCTGTAGGAGCTTTTATAGCTTCCCTTGTAGGAGCTGAAGTAGGTCGTTGGGTGAGTGGCAAGACCAAGTTTGATATCCTATTAATTCCATCTTTAACCATTATTTTCGGTGGACTTACTGCCAGCTTAGTATCACCTTTTATGGTAGATTTTATGAAAGAAGTTGGAATATTTATAAATACCCTTACCACTCTTCATCCCATCCCTATGGGAATTACTCTTTCAGTGGTAATGGGAATCATATTAACCCTGCCTATATCTAGTGCCGCCATCTCAATTTCTCTAAGATTATCAGGAATTGCAGCTGGAGCCGCTACAGTTGGGTGTGCTACTCATATGATCGGATTTGCAATATCCAGCTATAGGGAAAATAAAATTGGAGGGTTAGTCTCACAAGGGTTGGGTACCTCTATGCTGCAAGTTCCTAATATCATCCAAAAACCAATTATTGCTCTGCCTGTCATCATCACTTCTGCAATTTTGGGACCCTTGGCTACCACTTTATTTCATATGAAAAATAATTCGATTGGTGCAGGAATGGGAACTTCTGGATTGGTTGGACAAATAGCTACTTTCAAGACCATGGGCACCAATGGTCTTTTAGGAATTTTACTTTTACACTTTATTCTTCCAGGAATTTTCACTTATTTTATAAGTGAATTCATGAGAAAAAAGAACTGGATTAAATATGGAGATTTAAAGCTATAATATATATATATAAATACTTATTTATCGATGATGAATAAGTATTTTTTTTATATTTATATATTGGCTATTAATATTTTTATTCCCCCACTAGAACTAATTAATATTTCATTCTTAATTATCTCTTAAAATATATTCATCTTTTACATGAAAGTGTAGTATAATGATTATATATAATCGTTATATATATAATACCGTTATTTTTTTGAATGGATACCTTAATTTTCTATTTCTATTAATTTTAATGACATTATATAATATTATTTAAATACAAGGAGATGATATACCATGGAAAAAATTCTTATCGTCGAAGATGATAACAGCCTTTCACAACTATTGGAATTCCAATTAAAATATGCTCATTACGATACTCTTATTACCCCTAGGGGAGAGGAAGCAATTAAATTCATAAAAGAATATGATTACAGCTTAATTATTTTAGATATCATGCTCCTAGATGGAAGCGGAATCGATGTCTGCAAGGAGATCAGAACTTTTTCTGAAGTTCCTGTCATTATGTTGACAGCTAGAGACAGTATCAACGATAAAATCTCTGCATTTGATGCTGGAGCCGATGATTACTTGACTAAACCATTTGAATTTGCTGAACTTTTAGCTAGAATAAAAGCTAATACTAAAAAATCTCAAAATTCTAAACCTAAAATTATTACTCATAAAGGTATTACTATATTTTTAGATACATATAGAGCTGAAAGAGATGGGGTAGAATTAAATTTAACAAAAAAAGAATTAAAGATATTGCAACTTTTATTGGAAAATAAAGGAAAAGTAATAAGTAAGGAAGAGATTATAAACAAATTATGGCAAGGTTTCTATGAGGAAAATAATAATATTGTATCAGTTTATATCAACTATCTTAGAAATAAAGTAGATAAGAATTTTCCTGAAAAACTTATTGAAAATGTTAGAGGTATTGGATATATAATAAGGTAATTTATGCGTAAAAATATATCGATTAAACGTGCTGTAATTACTCCCTATCTATTATCTATGCTGGTTATTTTAATTTCTATCCATGCAGTGATCATTTTAGTATTTTTAAATTGGGAAAGTAGGATAAATAAATTTAAAATAAACAAAACATCCCTTATGATTCATCAGGAATTGCAAACAATTAAACATTTAGATAAAGCATCAACTATCAAGTTAATCAATAATAAAATAACTGCATTTGCTATAACTCAAGGGAATCAGCCGTCATTAAATATTAATATAATATATAAAAATATTTTTTTTTCCACTGAATCTACTGAGTCAATCCATAATTACAAAAAAAAAATAGGAAAATTTCAGTTTATATTAAAAAATAAAAATATTTTAATCAGAAAAAATTTATTATTTAAATTTGGAGATCAGGAGATTTATGTTCAAATTTGTTCAAATTCAGATGAATTCAAAAACGATACTATAATTCTTATGAATTCGCTCTTTTTTTCTAGTATTTTTATCATAATAATTTCCCTTGGGGTGGTAAGAAAGATCAATAAAATTATCCAATCACCCATACATGAGATCATTAAGACTGTAAAAAAAATTAATAAACATGATCTGACCAAACGAATCACCATTATAAATTCAAATAATGAATTGGGAAAACTCTCCGTGGTTATAAATGAGATGATCGATAGATTAGAAATATCATTTAAATCTCAAAATAAATTTATTTCCAATGCCTCCCATGAGCTTAGGACACCCTTAGCAGTGATCAAAGGCTATGCAGATCTTTTAAATGCTGGAGCAAAATCCGATCCTGTTATGGTTGATCGAGGTATTGAAGAAATTTTAAAAGAAGTCAGTAGTATGGAGAATTTACTAAAGAAACTTCTTTTTTTAGCTCGCAAAGAGAATAACATTTTAAAAGATAATATTATTCCATTTGAAATATCTCGTTTAATTCAGGAACTCATGGAAAAACAACAACTTATAGACAAAGATCACAACTATAAAATTATCCGAAACAAAAGTGCCATTTTAAATGCTGATAAAGATTTACTATTTCAGGCATTGAGGGAACTATTAAAAAATAGTTCCAAATATACACTTAAAAATAGAGAGATCTCTATTGATTCATTTTATAGGAGGAAATATCACTATATAGTAATCAAAGATCAAGGTAAAGGAATTTTAAAAGAAAATTTAAAACATGTTTTTGAAAGATTTTATATTGAAGATGAAAGTCGAAATAGACAAAAAAATAGCTTTGGTTTGGGTCTTTCTACTGTAAAAGATATTATTGAATTACATAATGGGAATATTTATATTGAAAGTGAATTCAATATAGGTACTTCTATAACTATAAAACTTCCAAAATACATTTAATAACAAGAGGAGAAACGAATTATCATCTCTCCTCTTGTTAAATATTTTAATAACCTAGATTTTATTACCCTATCTTTTTTTTTAAAAAATCTATTTTTTCTTTAACAGCTTCATCTCTTAAATCAATTTCATAGGCAGCTATATATTCCTTTAATGCTTTTTTTAAACGACCCATTCTTTCATATTTTACAGCAAATTCTACATGAGCATCATAGATATCAAAGCCTAAAAATATTGCCAGATCATAAGCTCTTATAGCATCTACTACCTTTCCTATCCTTGAATAAGCATTTCCTAATAAAAAATATACAAATGGAGCTTCTGGATCTGTATCTAAAGCCTTGTTAAATAACTCTATAGCCTCTATAAAACCATCTTTTTCATAGTAAAGATATCCCATATATGCCATATATTCTGCATTTTTTGGATCCAATTCCAACACTTTCTTATAGATATCTATGGCATCATCTATTTTTTTTTGGAAACAAAGTATTGCTCCTAATTCCTTCAACACCATACGATTATCTGGATTAAAAATCAGTTCTGATCTGAGATCTACTCTTCTCTCATCCAGGTTGTCTATCTCATTAATTTTCATAAATATTGCTGTTCTTAACATCTCTCTCCCCCCTGATTCTAACAAAAGTATTACAACTTCTTATTCCACTATTGGTAGAGTAAGAGCAGGTGCTCTTTTTAGAGTCACCTGACAATCCTCATCAAACCGTACGTGAGGTTTTCCCTCATACGGCTTTCTCTTTAAATTTCTTCTTAA